>NZ_JCAJRU010000137.1:0-13953 GCF_059447605.1 Paenibacillus sp. N119s
ATTTGACCATAACCAGAGTGGAGATGAAAAGGGTGACGGCCGCTCATTTTCGGGATGAGGCAGATTTCTATGAAACCATATTGGTGTATAGAGAGCAGTTGTATGGTATTGCATACAGCTATTTGCGTAACCGTAATGACGCGCTGGAGGCGCTTCAGGAAATGACCTGCCGTGCCTGGATTAAAAGAAAAACATTAAAAGATCAGAAGGCGTTCAAATCATGGATCATCCGCATCCTGATTTACGTTTGTATCGACGAACAGAGAAGAAGGAAACGGTCTGTGCTGTTATCTGATCATCAATTGGAAGAACCAGTCACTCATATCAGCCATAGTAAAATGGAAATGCTTTCAGTGTTGGAACATGTAAAGCCTAAATATCGCCATGTGCTGCTGCTGAAATACTATAATGATATGACCCTAACTGATATTGCCAAGGTATTGAACAAGCCCGAAGGAACTGTAAAAACATGGCAACAGAAAGGGCTCCAGCAGTTGCGGGCCGTCATGAAGGATTGGGGGGATTGGAGTCATGAATAGCCGGGAGGAGAAGGCCATGCTGTCAGATGCTGACCGGATGAGGCGGGAGCAGCAGATAACGGATAGGGCTGCGCAAATGCAAGCAATACAAAGGGGACTGGAGCGAGGAAAAAGGAAGCGAAAATTCAATATGTTTGTTATGAGTACAGCCATGCTGTTGACCGCAGTAGTCGTGTTTACAAGTGTATTCCTGTTCCCCTCACTCCAGAAGATGCCTCCATTAGCGTCCCCAACCATACAACATACAGATTGGGGCCAATTGGAACAATTCAAAAAAATTGCTGCTTTTGATTCAGAAAGTGAAACCATACAGTCCGCCATCCAAAGAAATTACGTACAGATGGTAAATAAAAGTGCCGAAAAAAAAGGATATAAAATTACAGTTAATGCTGTTATGGCAGATGAGAATAAGCTGCTTTTTCTATATACAGCAACAACGGGGCCACATCAGGACAACTATGGCGTCAGCAGTATGCGACTCATGGAGGTGTCGACAGGTCGATCTCTGGGAAGCACATCGAAGGCTGGAGGTAACGGTACGGGGTCTAATGGAAACCGTGTGTGGTATGGAAGGGGGAGTCTGGAATTGGACAGAAATCTTCCTTTTCCTGAGCAGGTAGAAGTCGATTTTCAGATTGCTTCAGTGGACACCGGCAAGTTGAAGAATGTACGTTATTCCGATAGACTAAAGGTAAAAATACCTCTTGACCCCAAATTCAAGGCGTATAAAACCCAGACCTTATATCCAAATCAGTCATTTTTATTGGACGGGCAGAAGGTGACAATCTCACAAGTTGAACTCTCACCCCTAATGATACGGACAAAATTCACATACGATTCCCCTAAGAAGCTCGATATAAAGACAAGGAGAGCTATAGATCACAAGCTTTTACCGGAAGGAATTCTATCTCAAGCTAAAGAGAGAACGGTAATGCTTTACGCCTTATCCGGCCGTGGAACAGGAGCTGGTTATGAATATATATTCAGCAGTAACGTGCTGGACGAGCCACAGTCGCTGGTGATGAGACTCTATCGCAAGAATCATAATGGAGAATTTATTACAGTCAATATCAAGTGAATCTGAATATTACTATTTTTCCTCCATCCATGCTGGATGGGGGATATTCTTAATATCAGGTAGATCCATCGCTCCTCCTTTTAACCATCGAAACGTACTATCGTTAACTCCCATCTTTCTGCTAACTCTTCTTCATTGTCCAGATAACTGGCTGAATATGCTTCGCGCTACATGCTGGGAAGTTTGTTCATTGCCATCTCCAGTATGCGATCTTTCGTCTGAAACTCTTTCCCTTATTATCTTTTCACTGCTCCACTACCAATTGAAAGAAGCATAATATGTGTATATGGTTCCATCAAATATTATCCGAATGCTAGAATAAAAACGTTAGCTTTATTTGGAGATTTAAGCCCACGTTTTTTCATATCTTTCTTACTTTCAAGCGGCATTTACCTTTACTAGTTATGTCCCTTACATGATGAGAGCTGAGTTATTAATACATCATCATCTGGTAATTACAGAACACTTAAATCTCTATTTTTGAAAATACTCATATTCCGTTCTAATTGTTCCTTAATAGATACCCACATTTCAGCAACAAGATTTCCATAATGTTCATCTAAGAAGAACCATTGTGTCTTTTTTGGAAATTATAGTATTCTTCTACAACTCTTGTCTCTATGACGGCAAACTGTCCAAGCAGGATACCTTGCGTGTTTTTAATCCGCTCTATCCTTATTGTGTGAATTATAAAAAGCACCTGACGCTTCATCACAATAAAAAAGCATGTAGTCCATGGAATCCTTGCATATTCTCAGGCTTAATTGCTGTCCGAATTGTAGCGAACTAGGGTTCCTCGTAGTTCCTTATATAGAATTGGTCTTAGTCCATTTAAGGATTCGTTACAGCCCTGTTTTTTGGACTGCCATTTATTAGTACAGGTCATGTAGTTGCAGTCTTTTAGGAGATGTACAAATCACTTTTGGATAAGGGAAGCAGGACAGAAACCAAAGGGCTGTTGTAGCTTTCAGTCCCTACACCCTAACCTGAACCTACTGAAACGCGTGGATTATTAGCTAAATCCATTAGTGCTTGCCCGCCAATCAACAGGATAAAACTTAAGCATCTCTTGGCGGAACAATACGGGATTCTTGCGATACTCAGGAATCCATTTCTTGAATGCTTAAAGCCTCCGTTTTTATCAGCAAGTAAATTCTCTCACTTATTTTTAGCCTTCCGTCCTCTTTCCGTAAGGAAAGTTTCCTGTGAAATAAAAAAACGTCGTTCAGCAGCTTTGTCTTGTTTTTGTTTGTATTCTCTTCGATAGTCCACTCTAATGTGAAAAAATGTGATATTCATTTTCCAATGGCGTGTTTCACTATAAACGGTTGTTACCTTTAAATTGGGCGTTCACTCACCATCATCCCTTAAAAGATATGTCTGTACATGCTTTCAAGTTTATCTGCATGTTCTTTGCGCAATCCATTCTTGGCTAGATCGATACCTTGTGTTTTCTTTTATAAGATTCGCTTCTACGGCCAGAAGTAGAGTATAGTAGGAGTAGTCAAAAATATATTTAAGGAGGCTACAGCCATGCCACAGGAGATCTGGGTTAATCTGCCGGTCAAAGATGTTGACAGGTCAACTGACTTTTTCAATGAGATTGGATTCAATGCGGAGAGC
This sequence comes from Paenibacillus sp. N119s, assembly GCF_059447605.1. Classification (NCBI taxonomy): domain Bacteria; kingdom Bacillati; phylum Bacillota; class Bacilli; order Caryophanales; family Paenibacillaceae; genus Paenibacillus; species Paenibacillus sp. N119s. Next base: position 3,241 of record NZ_JCAJRU010000137.1, read on the forward strand.
ATTGGTAACGAGAGAGCCAAGCTTGCCATAGGGCAAACAACAGTTCTGCTGTTCCCGGAGGCGGCGTTTGAAAAATTTACAGGCTCAAAAACAGCAGATACTTCACATACCGCAGAAGTAATATTTTCTATAGGCGCTGAAAGCAGAGAAGAAGTAGAAGCCTTTATTCAAAAAGTAGAGCTTGCCGGAGGAAACATCTTTGGCAAGCCGAGTGAAATTGACGGCTGGATGTACGGTGCAGGATTTGCTGACCTCGATGGTCACCGCTGGAACCTCCTGTACATGGATGAGAGCAAAATGCCGAAACGCTAATATGAAAACGTCGGTCACCTGCTTGAGGTCACTGGCGTTTTTCCCCCATTCTCCCCGAAAAGCGGAAAAGTCCTTGCTTCCTGTGATATGGGTGTGATGATCTCAATATCTAAAAAAGCAAATAACCCTTGAATATCAAGAGTTATTTGCTTTAAAGTAGTATGCCGAGGACCGGGATCGAACCGGTACGGTAGTCACCTACCGCAGGATTTTAAGTCCTGTGCGTCTGCCAATTCCGCCACCCCGGCAAGCATTTAGGAACGCTATTTTACACTTACTTGTTCTTGTGTTACAAGTATCTGAGAAGCATGCTTATCGAAATGTTCTCGCTATGTAAATGTCGTTCAACCGGGCACCAACTTATAATACGACAATTTCATCTAATTGTAAAGTGTTTTTTCAAAAAAAATTAAATTTTCTTTTTGTATAACTTGTGCACATTTGATCTACACTAATAAACGTCTTTCCAAACCACCAGAAGGGGTGTTACGAATGCGTGAAGGTATGATTCCAACTGTTCTTGGGACGGTAGTATCGGCTTCAGGCGCTGTGTTGCTAAGCAGTAAGTACAAACTTGCAGCTACAGGCATTCTCGGTTTCGGACTGGCTCATGTTGTTCTGGGAGCGATTGATTTGATTGAGCATCGCTAGTTGTTTGGAAAGTACCGGGCGGGATTTATCCTTCCCGGTTTATTTTATAAGCGTTTAAGACGAAGCATAAGCGTTTATGTAAAGTGTAGAATCTGATCATGCCTAAGAAGGAGCGTGAATGTGCTATGAAAAAACATAACTCTGATAATAAGAGTCATACTGACGATCGAATCGAACATAAACAATCTCTGGATCAGCGTGAACCAGGATTTGATCGGCTTCCTGACACTAATGCCAATTCACCTGCAGCTACCGATATGATTGATGAAGCCGTAGATCGGGGAATAGACAAGTTGCGCAAAGATTTTACAAAATAAAGCATGAATTATAGGTCACAGGTTGTTAAGTATCACTTGAAGATAAGCATGATCCAACCAATAATTGAGATCCACAGCACAATGCTGATGAAGAGTCCGCACAAGAGACCAAAAGAGAAATTACCTTCGCTCTTCGGCATAGCATTGCCGATTTTCAATCTAAGCTTCATTTGATTCCAGTTCATAGAACCCCCTCCTTAAGTTCTATTTCGGAATATGAAGCTTGTTTTTGTAGACCTATAGTCATGTTTTTATAAATAAAAAAGGGGTTTTTGTCCTATCATCTCATCCTGAGAGTGGTAATAGAATTACAATTACCCCTACTAGACAAATCAACCCACCCATAAAATCGTACAAGTCGGGTGTCTTTTTATCAATCCACCAGCCCCATGCAATGGAAAGAATAATAAAGACACCTCCATATGCTGCATATACACGTCCAAAGGAGGAGAAAACCTGAAAGGTAGCAATGACTCCATAGATAGCTAAAATCACGCCGCCGCAAAGTCCGACATACCATGTCTTGCCTTCACGCAGCCACTGCCAGATCAAATATCCACCTCCGATTTCAGCGATGCCTGCCAAAATAAAAAGTAAAGCTGCCTTTAACACCATTTCACATCCTAATTTTTTGACTTTCAGTCATCTCATTAAAGCAATCGACCTATAATAATAATTAAGGCAATTACGCCAACCAGAATAAGCAGATTACTGACCTGACGCCATAGGCTAGAAGCTCCCTCGGAGTGAAGCTTCCGCTGATTGGCATCAAAGTTTGCTTTGGTTCCCTCAGCATCTGCTGGGCTAGAAAATGGTCTGTGTTCTTCATTCATATGAAGGCCTCCTTTTTCAATCCAATGTAATCATACCAAACTTTTCCGTCAATTTCGCGTTGCATTTATGCTTATTCTTTACGGGAATTTCCAAACACAGGTTCATAGGTGTGAAATGTGCAAATCATATGTCGATATTTCACTGAATATAAAGTATGATGGCGAATCATGGTAGAGTGGGTATTTAGACGCCTTTCATTGCAGGACGGTAGTTATGGTATAATTTAGTCAACTTGTTCAAGATCATAACCATGAACACAGCAGGTTACTCACCCTGTCATAAAAATGCATCTAAGAAAATCCACATCCGCGGTTACAACCTGCATATTCTGTTTGTAGACCCAGGAGGAGAATACGGATGTCCCCTATTTTTGTAGCTAGTTTAATGATAATGGGTATCTTTTTATTTCAGGCAGCCATCATTTTAGGCATCATACAGTGGGTTTCTAAACGTACCCGCCGTCCAGCACAAACCAAAATGTACCTTACAATGGGGTTGCTTGTTTCACTAGTTGGCTTTCTTGTATGGAACAACTGGATGTACTCGCAAGAACTTAATGGGTGGACCATGATTAGCCTGGTAGTGATCACGATTAGCGCCTACATACAACTTAGAAAACAAAAAGAAAAATCTTAACCCTATTACCAGCATCAAAGGAGGAGCGCCATGAAATCTCACTCAACACGTTTTTGGTTACAGAGGGTGCTACTGCTAATGCTTGTTTTACTCTTCAGTGTCTCTCAACAATCGTTCATTGTTGCCGACGCTGCACCGCCGATTAATGCTCATGCCTCTGCCAAAGCCAGGCAATTACTTGCTTACCTAACCAATGTACCGGATGGTATGCTAATCTCCGGACAGCATGATTACTTAGAGGCTCCCGATGAACAAAATAACAAACTGCAGCAAATCAGCGGACAATATGCAGGACTTCACGGCTATGAGTTTGGAGGGCTGGCTAATCAGTCCCGCACTGCCCTACGAGAGCAACGTCAGCGTGTTGTGAATAGTGCTATTCAATGGAGCCAGGACGGTGGAATCGTAGCTATCACCTTTCATCAGGCGTTGCCGGGCAAACCAAAAACATGGAAATACGTACAAGCCAAAATTACTCAGGATGAATTTAATCGTTACATTACGCCTGGAACTCCGCAATATAAACAGCTCATCGCCGATTTGGACGAGGTGGCGCTGTCCCTTAAAACTTTACGGGACGCAGATGTGCCCGTTTTATGGAGACCCTATCATGAGATGAACGGCAATTGGTTTTGGTGGGGGAACAAACAAAATTACGCTAAGCTGTGGAATCTGATGTATGATCGATTCGTACATGTCCATCATTTAGATAACCTGTTATGGGTCTGGAGCCCCAATGCTCCAAACGCATATAGCACTCCCTATAATCTGTCCTTTCCAGGCATTAACCGGGTAGATGTGCTTGCAGCTGATATCTATAATAATGATTACAAATCCTCCTACTACACTGAATTACTAAAGCTTGCACAGGGCAAGCCTATGGGAATTGGAGAAAGTGATATTCTGCCAAGTGCGAAGGTGCTACAGAATCAGCCAGCCTGGGCCTATGCCATGACATGGGGAAAGGAACTGTCGACAACCAATTCACAGGCAACCATCAGACATTTTATGAATCAAAATAATATAATTACACGAGATCATCTCCATGAGTCTCTGCGTTAAAAAAAAGCTTGCACTTTGCTACTAGAGCGGAGTGCAAGCTTTTTTTCATACCTAGCCAAATAAGCTTTCTAACTATTTCTGATTACCTCTTCAAGATCTAGATCGGCATACGCCTCTTCACCAAGATGTACGGATACAATGGTGTAGATCCGCTTGGTTAATCTGGACATCAGCCGATCACCTAGTGCTACGGAATATTCTTCCCGAAAATCCCCAATCTTGTGAAAACCGCTGGACATATGGATGTACAAGTTGCCTCTACGTGTTTTACCATGTACCAACATCAAATCTCCTCCTACGTGACCAACCTAATTTCCCTGTTACTTCTATATCGGTCAGAACAAGATAGGATATAAGTCCCTGGTATCCTTCTTTCGTTTCAGTGGGGAGTGCACGTAAACGAAACGGACCTGTCAATGTTATGACAGGCCCGTCTTTGTAAACCTATTTTTCTGATTAGAGAGAAACTAGTCTTGATAGGATTCAGCAATCGCATTTGCTGCGATAATTGCATTATACACATCATCAGGGCTAACTGGGAACGGCATGTTGATCATCGTATCATTCGATGCACAAGCAGCTTCAGCTACCTGACGCCATTCGGCCTCAACAAATTCCTCTACACCCAGATCACGAAGTGTTAATGGAAGACCTACATCCTTAACCAGCTTAATCACGGTTTCCAGCTCTTCTTTTGGTGAGTTTTCCAATACCAGCTGAGTTAACAAACCAAAAGTAACCTTCTCACCATGTTGTGCTTTGTGAAGTGAAGGAACAGCCGTCATACCATTATGAATAGCATGTGCCGCTGCCAATCCACCTGATTCTGCTCCGACACCGCTCAGATAAATGGTCGCTTCGATCGTATCCTCAACCGCACGAGTATATACTTTACGATCCACTGCACGCTTTGCCTTCACGGCATTTTCCAGCAATGTATCATAACAAAGGCGAGCAAGTCCCAGACCTGTAGTGGAAGGCTTGTTCAGCACCAGATTGTCCCCATTGGCTTGATAGCAGGCACGAGCTTCAAAATAGGTTGCCAGTGCATCACCGATACCAGCTGCGAAGAAGCGTGCAGGTGCCGCTGCCAAAATACCTGTATCCGCAAGTACTACATCCGGATTCGTAGGCAGGAACAAATATTCATCAAAGGAGCCATCCTTCTTGTAAATAACCGCAAGCGCGGTACAAGGGGCATCTGTAGAAGCAATCGTTGGAAAAATAACAACAGGCAGCTTTTCATAGTATGCTGCTGCCTTGGCAGTATCCAGCGTTTTTCCCCCGCCAATCCCTATAATAATGTTCGAACCATGTTTGCGTACTAAATCACGGTTACGATTAATCTCTTCTTTTGTACATTCATATTGAAATTTCTCAAATACCACCTGGTTGCCAGCTGCTTCAATCGAAGCCCCTGCCTCCTTTTGGGCTCTTTCAAGTATGAACTCATCGCAAATAACATAGGCCTTATCGCCATAATCCTTAATGTAGTCATTTAACGACGAGAGCAGATTTTGTCCAGAAATAAATTTCTTGGGTGAAGTAACGGACCTTACAACGTTTGCCATGTAAATTCCTCCTCAGCTTTGACTCATACTCAAATTAAAAAATCTTTGGGCATGTGACCCCTTAACTATAAACCTCTTTTCACATTATTAAAAGGCTTATTATGGAATATTTTATGAACAAATTGTGTATCTATTAAACTTGAAGACTCGAACTCCATTCAGAGTACAAGATGCCCATCATGATGCGATCATAACTGTGACCATCACGGAGAACAGCGGAACGAACTCTACCCTCAAGCTGAAACCCTGCCTTCTCATAGGTTCGGATCGCTTGGGTATTGTACTCAATCACATCCAAGCCGACCCGATTTAAATTTAGCTCATAAAACGCATAACGAAGAATGAGCCGCACAGCCTCAGCTCCAAACCCCTTGCCACGGTAGTCTGAATTACCTATACCTACAGCCAGCTGCCCGCAGCGATTATTCCACTCAATCCCATGTATAGCAACAAATCCGATCAAGACATCATCTGCCAACGTTCTTAATCGAAAATAAACCTCGTTAGAGCTAGGAGATCCTTCTGACTCCATCTGTTTCAATGTGTAAGGAATCGCCAAATCCGTATCTACATTGCGCAAATACTTCGCATTCTCACCCCATTTGAACATCACTTCAGCATCTTCTTCCCTGACTGCGGCCAGTTTTATTCGTTCCCCGTAAAATAAATTTTCGATTTTAATGATCCTTCAGCTCCTAGTATGAATTGTGTACCGTGTTTTCTCTTATTCTTTTCAGCTATCCAATGTCTGCGATACAAGCTCACCCTTATGAATTCAATGTTTAAATTTTACAAAATAATCATCCCCAACACAACCAAATCATTACAATTGTCATGGTGCGATACACAAAAAGACCTTGCGGCTGCAAGGTCTCCTATCTCTAATATTTAAACAACATAGCAACCAATTGATATCCAGCTCCAATCGTCCAGAACAGCACATAATCGCCGCGCCGAATACGCCCTGACTCGATCCCTTCAGATAAAGCAATGAACGGGCTGCTGGTACCTGTATAACCGTAACGATCACCCACATAAATCATTTGGTCATCCTCCAGCCCCAAGTGATCCTGGATCTTCAACACATTAGCCAATGAAAATTGAGACAGACAATATGCTCGTACACCCTGAGGTGTCAGCCCATTCTTTTGTAAAATGCGTTCAAGCAGCTCAAATGTGGGAGGCAAGGCCATATTGGCGTCGAACGGAAGCCACTGAATATATTTGCCAGGTGCATTCCTTTGGAGTGTCGCAGCTAACCCCTGGGCCGGGTAAAGTATTTTATCTATATTGACAGGGTCTGTAAAATAAAGGGAATCTATAAATCCAGTGTCCTCTTCCGTACGCTCCCAAAATAGCTGCACATGCAGCATCCCCATAGTTCGCATAAGTAATTTCATCCGCAGGATCGGAAATGAGTGAATTATAATCCGAACCGATAATAAGCGCAGTCCGCACATCGGGATTAGATAACATCGACCGACTGGCTTGATCGACAGCTACTGTCATCCCTGCACAATTCGCATTGGAATCCATCACTGCCACATCATGTCTGGCCCCAATCGCCTGGTGAACAAACAAGGCATTCATCGGAAACAGCGACTCAGGAACTTGAGTGGAGAACACGATCATATCCACATCACGGCCTGTCATACCAGCTTGTTCCAAAGCCTTTTGTGCAGCTGCTATCCCCATGGTTAGGCCGTTTTCGTGCGGGTCATCAATGATATAACGCTGTTTTCTACCCATATGCTCCATGAAGCGTCGAATATCTTTCCCCCGTTCGTCAAAATGGCGAATATAATATTCGTTATCCAACGAATGGGAAGGATGATATACTCCGATTGCTTTTATTTTGATATGGCTCATCAGGTTTCCCCCTTACACATACGTCAGCACATTACTGTACTACAATATCTACGTTGTTTAATCCTGATTCACGTGCTACGCGACCAAGCTGCATTTTAATAATCGTTTGCTGGAGGCTGATGACAAAGACGATTTTGGCAAATCCAGTTTCTTTATAACGTACAAAAGATCCCTTCAGTTTCTCTACTTCTCCCGGTCCCAAAAGTGCCATTTGGGTGCAGTCTACCTTGAGTGTAAAACTCGATGTCTGAATGGATGAAGTTTTGGCGATATAATCCTTGACAAAGCTGTCATACTCCTCTTGGCTAAAAACTCCGTTTACTGCCATATGTACGGTTTTAATGACTTGATCCACTTCGATGGTATAAGGATGTTGACTCATTTTAGAAAAACTCCTTTGATTTCATTTTTTGTCTATTAAGAGTATCGGAATAATAGGTAGCATTTTTAATATGAAACAAGATACTTGCTCCCTAATATATTACAAATTAGTGAATAGCCAAAAAAAGCCGTCACTGCTTCTCAAAGAAGCTAACTGACGGCTGAAAAATCGTATATGCTTGTGTGTAATTAATTCGTAAATGTATGACGCCCCAGTGAGATGACTGCCGGACGGCTTTTACTCCATTTGGCTGTGGCAATGGCCGGGTTGTAATAAAACAAGGACCCATGGGTCGGGTCAGCCCCATTAAGTGCCTGTCTGGCTGCTCGATACGCAGTTTTGTTAGGTTTGAGGCGGTATTGACCATCCTGTACAGCGGTGAATTGACCCGGCTGCAAAATAACGTCCGGGATTGAGCTTGGAAATTCGCTGGATTGCACACGGTTTAATACGACAGCGCCTACAGCTACTTGTCCTTCAAACGATTCTCCCCGCGCCTCGGAATAAATGATTCGTGCCAGCTGATCCAGCGCGGTTACGCGAACCTTCCCGAACGAGTTCAGCTTGGCCTGTGTTGCCGCTCCGGCTATACCATCAGGCGTCAAACCGTAATCCCGTTGAAAACGAGCCACCGCTTTGCTGGTCAAAGAGCCATAGTATCCCGTAAAACCAGCTTTGAAATAACCGAGTGAATGAAGCCGCTGTTGAAGCTCTAGCACCCGTTCGCTTTGAATCCCTTTCTTTAAAGCTGACGATTGTGCCTGTGCTTGTGCTGGTCCGACTGACAATACGGTACCTAACATACATGCGCAGGACAGGATTAAAATAGATAATTTTTTCATATTCCAGACAACCTCCTCTTTCATGTTCTGTCCGGTGCAACCATTCCGGCCTGTACAACTCAGGGACGTTTATCCGATGATGTTTCTTGTGCCATATCTTATGACTAGCTGCGGAAATGACGTGTGGCTACATATGGAATCGGATATTGATGCTCTCACACGTCCGTTGCAGTATACCACAAGCCGCATTTACGTATCATCCGGCTCTGGTCCTAAGAATGCCCCGGCTAATAAAACGTTATCCATAAAGGGATGACGTGTATGAGAAGCAATAGACCATATTTTGACTACACTTGAATACGTGACTTTTTTCGCTATTTTTCGATTCAATCTACCCAGGACCTAGACCTAACCTCTGCTTTTTTTAATCACATTTCCGTGCACATATGTATAGGCGAATGCATAGGGTAGCGTACGATCTCCATTTTGACTAATAGAAAGGCAGGAAAGGACACGTGAAGTCAGATATGGATTACACCTCTTCCACTGTACAGTTCACCTATGATTTAAAAGACAATGTTTTGTTTCGGAAAGATGCTCAGAACTTGATCAACGAGCTGTCGATCCAGCAGCTCAATACATTAGCGAATGTATCGCTGCTGGATATCCGTCTCAGCACTGCTAATGTTGTGGAACCTCACTACCATCAAAATGCTACAGAACTAATCTTTTGTATCTCTGGATCAGTGACCGTATCGCTGATTAATCCCTTTACTCACGAGTTACGACATTTCCCGATCACACCTGGCCAGGTGACTAACGTTCCACAGGGATGGTGGCATTATCTAGTCGCCACCATGGACAACACTCACTTGTTGGCGATTTTTAACGCTCCAATCCCAGAATTCATTTTGGGCTCCGATATTTTGCGGCTAACGCCAAGCAACATTATGGCTCATACTTACTGTCTGGATGAGAAGAAGGTTCAGGAAGCGCTTGCCCCTATAAAAAAACCTGTCATCATCGGTCCTCCCAATGACTGCAAGCAGCAGCCCCCGCGCAAATCAGGGATTCATGTAAGACTTGCCGATACTTCTCCACAACATCAGGTCGCCCCCCAAGGAGATTATAACTATACCCATGAATATCCTGGCTTTTCCTTCAACCCCTATCAAGTGCAAGATTAACCCAGATCAGACCTCAAATACAACGGAATCCACCCTCTCTGTATGTTCGCCGTTACCGTAAGACCTTCCCACTCATAAAATGCCAATGTGTATAAGAGGGGGTGATGGAATGGACGCTTACTACAACTGTTTGAGATGTATGAATAAAAGAGTGCGTATTCTCACGGTTGATGGAAAACAGTACGAAGGAACCATTACGGATGTGGATCGTAATAATGTGTACTTAAAAACCGAACAGAACGGACGTGTGCAAACGTCTGCCTTTTATCCTTACGGGTATGGTAATCAAATTTTAACTTTGAGCCTGTTCACCCTGTTGGCGATTGCTTTAATTTAATCCCCAATCCATTGCCCGTTTCGGCCTATAGATGCCAAAGCACCTCATTTGACAGTTCCCCGGCCCCACACAATTTTGTGTACGGCTTGTGCGCTGTTATTTGGGGTGCTTTATCATACGATCCATCCTCTAAAATCACTTAACCCCCCACCGGTAATATACCAATGGGGGGTTAAACTACTCAATTAATTTAGATCCAAAAAGACTTTGTAATGATAACGAGCAGAATGAACAATACCAGAATAGCTCCAGTCGATGTCCAAACGCCTGGGTAGCCCCCTACTGAACCGCCACCGCAACCTCTGTCACAATCACTCATGATCATTGCCTCCTTTATTTAAGGTACAACATAGCTTATGTATGGAGTCTTCCTATGGACCGGGCTTTTTGGCAATGTTATGAATGTTTTCGCCGCGGGGCATTAGCCTACACCTTTCCTAGGCAAGAGCATAGGATATCACAACTAATCCTGAAGGAGTGAAGCAATTGAATTCAAATCAAATGTTTAGCTACAACGTTAATCAACCTTTCCCTCACCATCCGGCCTCCCACCATGTGGTGGTAAACCCCGTAGATCCATACGTCGTAGAAACATTAAAATCAGTAATCGGCAAGTACGTTGTACTGGAAACAACACGCGGCAGAATTGATGGATGTGTAGTGGATTGTAAGCCTGACCATGTCATCTTGGATGTATACGGCAAAAAATTCTTTGTTCGAATCTGCGAGATCGTATGGATCATGCCTAGCTAAACAAAGCAGACATCAAAAAT
>NZ_JCAJRU010000138.1:0-13922 GCF_059447605.1 Paenibacillus sp. N119s
AGATGCGTGGAGAGCTTTTCGCCACAACAAGATGGCATTAGTTGGTCTGAGCATTATTATCTTCTTTGTCATCATTGCTTTGATCGCGCCCTGGATTGCTCCTTTTGACTATAAAGAGCAAAATTTGGTGAGCCGCTTGCAGCCTCCTTCCGCAGAGCATTGGTTCGGTACCGATGATCTGGGTCGAGATTTATTAACCCGTACGCTGTATGGGGCCAGAATCTCGTTATGGGTCGGCTTTTTGTCCGTTATTGGTTCGATGATTGTAGGAACTGCTCTGGGATTGATCGCGGGCTTTTACGGAAAATGGGCTGATATGATCATCTCGCGCCTATTCGATATCTTGCTGGCGTTTCCGGGCATTTTGCTGGCAATTGCTATTGTGGCGATTCTCGGGCCGTCGTTGGAAAATGCATTATACGCTATTGCCATTGTCAATGTGCCTACGTATGGACGTTTGGTTCGCTCCAAGGTGCTGAGTGTTAAAATGGAGGAGTATATAACTTCTGCGCGGGCGCTCGGGGCTAATAATCGGCGCATCATACTCCGTTATATTTTGCCTAATAGCCTGACACCGATCATCGTACAGGGAACATTGGGAATTGGAACGGCCATCATTGAAGCAGCCGCGCTCGGATTTCTCGGTTTGGGTGCACAACCTCCTGAGCCTGAGTGGGGCAAAATGTTATCCGATTCGCGGCAATATATCCAAAATGCACCGTGGACGGTTATTTTTCCAGGTGTATCCATTATGCTAACTGTTTTGGGCTTTAATCTGATGGGGGATGGCCTGCGGGATGTTTTGGACCCGAAAGCAAAGCATTAGAACTTGGTTTCGTTTTCTGAGGTGTTCCCTGGCCTGAATATGCGGCTGGAGGGACACCTCTTTATTATGAAATTTCTTGATGTTTCGGTAAAACCATCCGTTTGTGCAATGGCGCCAAAAATAACTTTTCATTGTTGAAAGTCATGTGAACTTTCCTGAGGCGTGAAAAAAATGTATAATCACTCCAATTGATTACGTAGGGAGTGGGCTTTATGACATGGCAAAACAAGAGAGAACATCGGCAATTTGCGGAGCAGACACGAAGCGACGCTTCACGGGCGGCATATGAACGGGATTATTCCCGATTGATCCATTCACCGACTTTCCGTCGGTTGCAGGGTAAATCACAAGTATTTGGCGCAGGCACAGGCGACTATTATCGCACACGGCTGACACATTCTTTGGAGGTAGCGCAAATTGCGCGTGAGGCAGCACGAAGCTTGCTGCGCCGTCATCCAGAGGTAGAGTTGGAACAGGCGGATAATGCAGGACTGATCATTGACCCTGAGGTGGTGGAGTGTGCGTCGATCGCACATGACTTTGGACATCCACCGTTCGGGCACAAGGGAGAAGAGGTACTGGACGGGATTTTGGATCAACTGATTGAGACAAAGGTAGAAAAGATATCCGCAGCTGGCGGCTTTACGCCAGAGTCCAAGCGTGGACTTGAGGCCTATGCGCGTGAGCGACAAATTTATGAGCATTTTGAAGGGAATGCGCACAATTTTCGGCTGATAATGTTTTTGGAGAAGCGTGAAAATGTGGATGGTTTGAATTTGTCGGACGCGGTGTTGCTCGGAATCAACAAATACCCGTATCCAGGAATTCTGAATAAAAAAGGGTTGTACCTGCATGAGTGGGAATATATACGTTCGATCCGTGAGGATTGGGGCATCCCTGACGGTAAAAAAACGCTGGAGGCCCAGCTCATGGACCTGTGCGACGATATTGCTTATTCCGCGCATGATCTGGAGGATGGGATTAAGGCAGGGAAAATTGAAGTGCACGAACATTTCTTATATGATCCATACTTAATTCGTCTGATTACGGAGAAGATCACTACGCTGGAGGATAGCTTCTGGCAAGGCTGGCAACTGACTGAGATTGAACAGAAGGTAGCGGCAGTGCTAAGCGAATTTTTGAAGGTGTGGAATGGCAAGATGCCGATATGCGAACACGACTATTCTCGCACCCGCCGTGAGGTGAAGGCATACTGGGTCAGTCTGTTTGTCAGTAGTTTAGGTGTAATTGATGATGGAAATTGGAAGAAGGTAACCTTTGTACGGGATGGAAGCGAGGATTTGGATATGCTGCGCACGGTGAGTGTGTTAAAAAGCTTCGCTTGGGTCACCATGATCCGCGATCTGCGCGTGCAGCGTCTGCAAAAACGCAGTGAATGGATGCTCAGACGGTTATGGCTGGCTTTCCTGGACCCTGAAACATCCAAGTCTATTATTCCAACCGATTGGCTCCAGCGCTATGAGCGCGACCAAGCCAAGGCAAAACCGATTTGGACATGGGAGCATATGGTCATTGATTATATTGCAGGCATGACCGATGCGTTTGCTGAAAAAATTTATAATGAGTTATATGGTCTGAAGGTGGGTTCCATTTATGACCTGGACTAACACTTTTATTTAACCCTATATAGTAGAAGAAACTCGTTTAGAACGGATATAAGGGAGGGGGGAAGGCGTATATGCAACCTCAATCTTTAGCTATTAACTCGTTGAATCTTGGTGTACTTGATATGGTACCGCTGCTGCCCGGCACTCGCCCGGAGCAAGCGGTTCAATGGGCAGCGGAGTTGGCGAGACAGGCGGAAGCGTGGGGATATACACGCTACTGGACCTCCGAGCATCATGATATGGAGGGGCTGGCTTCCTCTAGTCCAGAAGTGCTGTTGTCTCATATCGGGGCGGTGACGACAACAATCCGACTGGGTGCGGGAGCTATATTGCTTCCGCATTATAGTCCAGTCAAGGTCGTCGAATGGTTTCATCTGCTGGCCGCTCTATATCCGGGCAGAGTCGAATTGGGTCTGGGGAGAGCCCCTGGCGGGGGACCCCATGCTTCGATGGCTCTAAGTGGCAATTTTCTTCAACATGTGACCGAGCTGCCACAGAAGATGGAAGCTCTATTGGCTTTATTGGAAGGCACATATGAATATGAGCAGACCCCTGTGATTGCCCGTCCGATGCCAGATCAGCCGCCAGCACTGTGGATGCTGGGTACCAACCGAAAAAGTGCCGAATATGCTGCAAGGTATTCAATAGGCTATGTATTTGGCCAATTTATGAGTGAACAGCAAACGGAAGAAGTGCTAAGCATTTACCGCTCCCACTTTCAGCCATCCACCCGGATGGACAAGCCGCGTACTATGGTTGCTGTAGGAGCAGTATGTGCTTTGACGGATGAGTTGGCGCAGCAATGGGCTGCTCACATTTCATTAGGCGATCCGGCGGTACGGGCCAGTTGGCTGGTAGGAACACCGGCGGTTATTGCTGATCGGTTGCGTAGTTTACAGGTCAAATATGATAATAATGAGTTTCTACTGGTCACACCCATTCCCGACTATGAGCAGCGGCTTCTTTCCTACCGACTCATAGCGGAGGCGATGAATTCCAGCCTGGAATCCAAATGAAATGATGAAAAGAGATTCTAACATGAATAAACACGAAACGAAATGAGTGAAATGAAATCAAGCTACATTTATACCTATGCGTGTCATGAAACCGAGCGTGAGCTGTGCCTTTTGGAACTAAAATGCTTATTTGGTCAGGAGCCCATGCATAGTTCCTTGGTGTTATCCCATCTTCGACTGGAGCCAGGGATTAGCCCGTTTATCCATCTTCGTCTGGATGTCATCATCAATGCGGACACACTGGAAGAACTATGTGAAGCGGCTTCGATGTTACAGCTTGAGCAAGGAAAGACTTTTAAGGTGCTGTGCCTTAAAGAAGGGGACAATGAGGCCGACTATGATGAACGACGCGGGATAGAACGCCGGATTGGCGCATGTATTCAGGGGCAGGCGCAAATGAAGACACCGGATGTCACCCTAGGAGTCATACGGGTAGGAGAACGATGGCTAATGGGCATGTGCGAGTATAGTGACAGATCGTGGCAAGAACGTCGTCAGAAGCCGCAAAATTATTCTACTGGACTACCCGTTTTGGTAGCTAGAGCACTTGTAAATTTGGCAGCAACGGATCTAACTGCCTCTAAGGGAAAATCAAGGCCCTTAAAAATGCTGGACCCATGTTGTGGTATGGGCAATGTAATGATTGAGGCATTGAGTATGGGCAAGAATATTCGCGGCTGTGATATCAATCCATTGGCAGTACGTGGGGCACGAGTAAATTTACGTCATTTTGGATATGAAGAGGATCTGGTGAAGCTCGGAGATATGAATATGCTCACAGATACTTACGATGCAGCTATATTGGATATGCCCTATAACCTGTGTTCCGTGCTCCCTGCCGACGAACAAAAAAGGATGCTGCGCAGTCTGAGACGTCTGGCCGCGCGGGCAGTGATCGTGAGCACGGAGCCGATGGCAACATTGCTATCTGAGTCAGGCTGGACCGTTACGGAGCAATGCCGTATCCATAAGACAGGTATGAGTCGGGAAATCTGGATCTGTGAGTAGGTTGTTAATACTGAGTTTTGTAGTTAACCAAATTCAGCGGCAACTTTTGACCCGTAGCATAGGCTTTTAAATTAGTAAGAAAAATGTCCACCGCTCGTTCAGTATATCGGTCTGTATCCCCTGCAATATGCGGTGTAATTAGTACATGCTCCAGGCTCCATAGTGGATGTGACGCAGGTAGCGGTTCTTCCTCGAATACATCCAGTCCGGCAAAGGCAATATGTTTCTGCTCCAGTGAACGTACCAGGGCATCTGTATGAACAGTCTTGCCGCGACCGACATTAATGAAGAAGGCTCCTTTACGCATAGCTGCAAATGCTTTTTCGTCAAAGAAGTGATGGGTCTCTTCTGTGAATGGCAAGATATTCACCACAATATCCGCAACGCCCAATGCTTCATGCAATTGTTCGTTGGTGTACATGTGTTCTACATGGGGAGCTTCCTTGCCGGAACGGCGAACCCCGATCACACGCATGCCGAAGGCTTCTGCAATCCGGGCGGTTTCACGGCCGATTTCGCCAACGCCTGTAATCAGCAGCGTTTTACCACGTAATTCCGTCAGTTGACCTGCCGGTGGCTGCCATGTTTTCTGACGCTGCAAGAGAGCTGCTTGCTGTAAATAACGGGTATGCGATAGCAGCATGCCAAAGATCTGCTCCGTGATTGGAATCGCATGCACACCGCTCGTATTCGTGAGTGCAATGTCGCGCTTTTCCAGTTCGGTAAGTGGCAGCTTATCAATCCCAGCCGACCAGGTTTGTATCCATTTCAGTTTGCTGTCTGGATGTAATGCCTCCTCGGCAATATGCTTGGACCAGCCTAAAATAACCTCGGCCTCACGGATTTGTTCAGACTCCAATTCCTGGGCTTTGCCAATAATCAGCTCGTAGCTTGGAGCCGCTGCACGAACCTGTTTTTTTTGATCTTCCGTCAGTTGATGTAAACTTAAAATGCTTCCCATGATTCATTGCCTCCTCGATGTTTGAATTCTTTGGAGTTTCCAATATATTCTGGCGAACCATCCCTTCAAGGATAACAGATTGCCGGAAAATTTGCATAAGAAGGGTAGAAACAAGCTTGTGGTGTCATTATATATAACAACAAGTGGCTTACCCTGATTAGGGACCAATCAAACAGCCATTTTTTGGAATATCCATGGGATATTCATAAGAAAGGAGAAACGGTTGATGAAAAATGAATCGCAAAGACTTTTTACAGCGATAGCTTTGCCGAACGAGCACAAGAAGAAGTTACATCATTGGGTGGAGCAGGATTTGAATCATTTGTCTTTTCGCAAATGGAGTGACTTCAGAGATTACCACGTGACCCTACAGTTTCTGGGTGATGTGGCGACCTCGGTTATTCCACAACTTGAGCAGGCCCTAGCTCATGCTGCGGCTGAGCATCGTCCGTTCACGCTCGGCATAGGTGAGGCAGGCTTTTTTGGACGTGAACAATTTCCGCGTGTACTGTGGAGAGGAGTAGCCGGGCAGCGAGAGCCGCTAGGTCAGCTATACCAGTCCATACTTCGGGCTACCGAACCGCTGGGTTTTAAACCCGAACAAAGGCCGTATCGACCCCATATCACCGTAGCGCGTTCGTATACAGGAGAAGAGCCCGTTTCAGCGTCAGTGTGGCAGTCAAATGGCCGAAGCGGCGAGTCTTGGGTAGTGGGGGAATTTGTGTTATATGCAACACGAATGGGGCAAAAACCGATGTACCAAATAATTCAAACATTCCCATTAATGAGGTGAAACCCTTGATCTATCAGCGAATTTAGTGATATAGTGTTTCAGCGTTATTCAAAAAGCGCATTTTGGGTTACATATCAGAGGAATGTGCTTAAAGTTAACGGGAGGAACATTATGGAAATTATTAAAGAACATCGTTGGTTTGCACCTCTTTTGAGTGTGCTGCTTGTTTGTATATTGGGGATAGGCCTCTACGCTGAGGTTCAGCAAACACAGAATAATCATAAAAATGCACCTATGAAATCTCTGAGTTGGTCAGGAAACACTTCAGTTCCTACATATGGCGACAGGATGGGGACCCGTAACGGGTCAAACAGGACAAGCCCCATCTTTGTCGCTGCTCATGGGCAGCCAAGCTGGAAAGAAATCATGCCGACTCCGTTACCCGCTTCCCAGATGAAGCAGGTGGAACAAGCTCGGAATAACGCTGTTACAGGCAAGAAAAAGCCTGAGGTCCAGCATAGCAAGTCCGCAATCCTAACCCCTCCTACAACCATCTACTTTACGAAGACAAAAATGCTCACTCAGAACGACAAGGCGTTGTCTACCTGGAGCTATCCTGTCTCCGCTAAAGAACTGCTCCTGCTGCAAAAAATAGTAATGGCAGAAGCAGAAGGCGAACCGTACGAAGGCAAAGTGGCAGTTGCCAACGTTGTCTTAAACCGGCTGCGGTCAGCCTCATTTCCCGATACGATTCAGGCAGTGATTTATCAAAAAGCGCAATTTAGTCCGGTTGCGAACGGGCGTCTTCGTCGTGTTCAGCCTAATCAGGACAGCATCCGTGCAGTTACAGCTGCTTTGAATGGCCATAAAGCCGTGCCTGATAACACCTGTTTTTTCCTTTCGCTTACGTTGGCCCAGGACCTTACGGTTCATCATTCGCGTACCAAGGTAAAAACAATCGGTCATCATACCTTTTATAAATGAGTATTTTGCATAAATCCCAAAAGCGACAAATAACAGCCCTTTCTAAACAACGGGTTCAGCTTCGTGAACGTATTTTGTGTGTGCGTGAAGCTGGCATGCAAAATAGGTATACTAGGTAAAGGAAGGTAATCTTAATCATGAAAGTGACAAAGGAGGCGTAAATGTTATGAAAATCACATATTATGGACATTCAGTTGTTTTGGTGGAGGCAGAGGGAAAACGGATTATTATCGATCCTTTTTTGACAGGTAATCCTAAAGCAACCGTACAGGCCGAAGATATTCAGGTCGATGCAGTGTTGTTGACACACGGTCATGCCGATCATTTTGGGGATGCAGTTGATATTGCCAAGCGCAATGATTGCCCTGTGATTGCGGTGGCGGAACTGGCTGAATATTGTTCATCTCTGGGGACCAAAGCTCACGGTATGAACCTGGGGGGCGGTCACCAATTTGACGGTTTTCATGTGAAATTTACGCTGGCGTTCCACAGCTCCTCTTTGACAGTGAATGGACAGACGATCTATATGGGAGAGCCAGCAGGGATTTTGTTGACCATGGGAGGCAAAACATTTTTCCATGCAGGGGATACTGGCTTGTTTGGCGATATGCGTCTTATTGGGGAAACCAACTCCATCGATGCCGCAGTATTGCCAATCGGTGATGGTTATACAATGGGACCGGAGGATGCCTTATTGGCAGCGAAATGGCTACGGGCAAGCCGCGTGATACCGGTGCATTACAATACTTTCCCCGGTATAGAGCAGGATGGAGATGGCTTCTGTGACCGTCTTCATAAAGAAGGTATTGAAGGGAAAGCATTGAAGCCAGGCGAAAGTCTCGAATTTTAATACGAATTCTCAATTTGCAGGCATGCACTTGATGAATCGCAGGTTCATCAAGTCTCCTTATGTCAGCCTTTTCTGTTCCCTGGAGGGATAGAAAAGGCTGATTTTTTAATGAATATTTATACATAAAAATGATATATTTTTGCATTGGTACGTTGAAGCTGTAATGTAAAAGATTTATTATCACAACCATAAAAACTTTGAATTGCTAACACAATAGGTCAATGATAAAATGATAGAACTAATTAGATTCATCAGTGGAATCGACGTGTTTTTCAAGTCAAGCCATTGCATAATTATTGAAAAACATGCGTATCGGCGGACCGTACCGCCTTGAATACGTCTTATGTTTTTGTCCCCCATTCCTCGTAGTTGTTCTTTGCTTTACCTCTTGTTGCCACTGTCTTCTATTCGGCCGCCTGTATTTCAGGCCAGCATGACTTTATAACAGAAAGGTTGCGTTCCATGAGACAGACAGGTTTACCACCCAAACAGGGACTATATGATCCCCAATTCGAAAAAGATGCCTGCGGCATGGGCTTTGTTGCCCACATCAAGGGAAAACCATCGCACGATATTGTAAGTCAGGCTTTGACCATGCTCGTAAATATGGAGCATCGGGGCGGTCAGGGAAGTGAACCAAACTCCGGTGACGGAGCAGGGATCATGATTCAGGTTCCTCATCTGTTTTTTCAAGAGGAAGCGGAGCGATTGGGCTTCAAATTGCCAAAGTCCGGACATTACGGCGTGGGTATGCTTTTTGTATCCAATGATCCAAAAGTTCGTGAGATGCATGAGCAGAAGCTTAGAGACATCATTATGGACGAAGGTCAAAACTGTTTGGGTTTCCGCGATGTACCTACCTATGACGAAATGCTGGGTAAATCGGCCAAAGCAGCCAAACCTGGCGTGCGTCAGGTGTTCATCGGCCGCAGTAGCGATTTGAAGGAAGAACTGGACTTTGAACGGAAACTGTATGTCATTCGTAAACGTGCAGAGCTTGCTATTCGCTATAACCAAGAGGATCAGAATGGTGAGTCGTTCTATATTCCAAGTTTGTCCTGTCGCAAGGTTGTATACAAAGGAATGCTGACAACGGAGCAGGTAGGGAAATTTTATTTGGATTTGCAGGATGAGCGGGTGACATCGGCGATCGCGCTGGTCCATTCCCGTTTTAGCACGAATACGTTCCCGAGCTGGGATCGTGCGCATCCTTATCGTTTTATGATTCACAACGGTGAAATTAATACCATGCGCGGCAACGTAAACTGGATGCATGCACGTCAGGCACAATTTGAAAGCGAAGCGTTTGGCAGCGACATCAAGAAGGTTAAACCAGTCATCAACCCAGACGGCTCGGATACAGCCATGTTTGATAATACGCTGGAGTTTCTGTATTTGAGCGGACGTTCGCTTCCTCATGTAGCCATGATGATGGTGCCTGAGCCGTGGAACAAGCATGAAACTATGGACCCGAAAAAGCGGGCATTTTATGAATATCACAGCACTTTGATGGAGCCGTGGGACGGACCTGCTGCGATGGCGTTTACAGACGGTATCCAAATCGGGGCCATTCTCGACCGTAACGGTCTGCGTCCTGCACGCTACTATGTGACCAAGGATGATCTGATTGCACTGTCATCTGAGGCGGGCGTATTGGATATTGCACCTGAAAATGTGCTTTATAAGGATCGTCTCCGTCCAGGACGTATGCTGCTGGTGGATACCCAAGAAGGTCGCATCGTTTCCGATGAAGAGTTAAAGGAACGTATCGCATCTGAAGAGCCTTATCAGCAGTGGCTGGATGAGCATTTGATTGATCTGGATGATCTGCCTGAAGCACTGGAGCAGCCAGAGCCAAAACATGAAAATGTAAATCAGTTGCAACTCGCATTTGGTTATACGTTTGAGGAACTGCGCAAACTTCTGGAGCCAATGGCACTTACGGGTGCGGAACCGATTGGCTCAATGGGGTACGATGCTCCACTGGCGGTATTATCTGACCGTCCGCAACGTTTGTACAATTACTTTAAACAAATGTTTGCTCAGGTTACCAACCCGCCAATTGATGCCATTCGTGAAGAGATCGTGACGTCTACTGCAACGACGATTGGACCAGAGCGCAATTTGTTGCACCCAGAGCCAGAAAGCTGTCGTCAAATTCGGTTGGATTCGCCGGTGTTGTCGAATGAAGAGTTTGCCAAAATTCGTCACGTACACCGTCCAGGCTTCAAATCAATGACCATTCCGATCTTCTTTGAAGCTAAGAAAGGTGCTGAGGGCTTAACCCAAGCACTGGAAGGACTGTTTGAGGCAGCCGACCGTGTCATTGACAAAGGTCATAATATTCTGATTTTGTCTGACCGTGGAGTGGATGCGGAAAATGCAGCCATTCCGGCGTTGCTGGCTGTTTCCAGCCTGCATCACCATCTGATTAAGCAGGGTACACGCACACGTGTGAGCATTTTGCTGGAATCTGGTGAGCCAAGGGATATTCACCATTATGCGGTGCTGCTGGGCTACGGTGTGAGTGCAGTTAATCCGTATCTGGCATTTGAAACGCTGGATGTCATGATTCAACAGGGCTTGCTGCGCGGCATCTCGCACGAGAAGGCAGTTAAAAATTATATTAAAGCGGCCACCAAGGGTGTCGTTAAAATATTGTCCAAAATGGGAATTTCCACGATTCAATCCTACCGTGGAGCGCAAATTTTCGAGGCTGTAGGTCTGAAACAGGATTTTGTTGACCGCTATTTCACCTGGACCCCTTCCCGTATCGGCGGTATTGGTCTGGAGGAAGTGACAATGGAAGCATTGGCCCACCATAACCGTGCTTTCACGGATAAGGACGGCAACGACAAGGTGCTTGATTCGGGCGGTGAATACCAATGGCGTAACGATGGAGAAGAGCATTTGTTTAACCCGCAAACAGTGCATTTGCTCCAGCAGGCGGTACGCTCGGGAGACTACGAGCTTTACAAGAAGTACGCCAAGCTGGTACAGGGTGAATCTGAACAGTATTTGACGATTCGCTCCATGCTTCAATTGAAGCCTGCTGGTGGGCCTGTGCCACTAAATGAAGTGGAATCTGCTGCATCGATTATGCGCCGCTTTAAAACGGGGGCTATGTCTTTCGGCTCGATTAGCCAGGAAGCGCATGAAGATTTGGCGATTGCGATGAATCGAATCGGCGGCAAGAGCAACACGGGCGAGGGCGGGGAGAACCCTGAGCGTTTCATCCCGGATGCTAATGGTGATTCACGCCGCAGTTCGATCAAGCAGGTGGCCTCTGGCCGATTTGGTGTAACGTCGAACTACCTGGTGAATGCCGACGAAATTCAGATCAAAATGGCGCAAGGCGCGAAGCCGGGCGAAGGTGGTCAACTGCCAGGACGCAAGGTGTATCCTTGGGTCGCCGAGGTACGCGGTTCAACGCCGGGGGTAGGCCTGATTTCGCCACCGCCGCATCATGATATTTATTCTATCGAGGATTTGGCAGAGCTCATCTACGATCTCAAAAACGCCAATCCACGTGCTGACATTAACGTAAAGCTGGTATCAGAGGTAGGCGTAGGCACCATTGCTACAGGGGTAGCCAAAGGCCGTGCTGACATTATTCTGGTCAGCGGTTATGACGGTGGTACAGGCGCTTCTCCGCAAGGCTCCATCCGCCATGCGGGTATGCCTTGGGAGCTGGGGCTGGCTGAGACGCATCAGACGCTCATGCTGAACAACCTGCGCGACCGCGTAGTATTGGAGACAGACGGTAAAATGCTGTCCGGACGCGATCTGGTCGTAGCTGCCCTGTTGGGTGCGGAAGAATACGGCTTTTCCACAGCGCCGCTCGTGGCGTTGGGCTGTATTATGATGCGGGTATGCCAAATGGATACCTGTCCGGTTGGTGTGGCTACGCAAAATCCGGAGCTGCGCAAAAATTATATGGGTGACCCTGCCCATGTGGTGAATTTTATGCGCTTCATCGCAGAAGATGTCCGTGAAATTATGGCAGAGCTGGGATTCCGTACGATTCAGGAAATGATTGGCCGTACGGATTGCCTGGATACTGTGAATGCTGATTCACACTGGAAGAAGAAAGGCGTAGATTTGAGCTTGCTGCTGCATGTTCCTGAGCTGGAAGACGGAAGTGTACGTTACCGTGTCCAGCGCCAAAACCACGGACTGGAAGAAACACTCGATATGCTGAAGCTGGTACCGATGGCTGCGGAAGCACTGGAGAGCGGAACGCCTGTTGAGGGGACCTTACCTATTACCAACGTAAATCGTGCAGTAGGTACGATTCTGGGCAGCGAGGTCACACGTAAATATGGGGCGGCAGGTCTGCCTGAGGATACGATTCGCTTTAACTTTATTGGATCGGCAGGTCAAAGCTTCGGGGCCTTTATTCCGAAAGGCATCACGCTGAGCGTGGAAGGCGATAGCAATGACTATGTTGGTAAAGGCCTATCTGGCGGTAAAGTTATTGTAAAGAAATCTCCCAAAGCGACCTTTAAGGCAGAAGAGAACATTATTATCGGAAATACAGCCTTGTATGGAGCGACCAGCGGTGAAGCTTACATTAACGGAATCGCAGGCGAGCGCTTTGCCGTTCGTAACTCCGGCGCACGTATTGTTGTTGAGGGCGTTGGTGATCACGGCTGCGAATACATGACGGGCGGACGTGTAGCTGTACTGGGTGGAACCGGACGGAACTTTGGAGCCGGGATGTCCGGAGGTATTGCATACGTCTATGATCCAGAGGGGACGTTCCTAAGCCGTTGTAATCTGGAAATGGTGTTGCTGGAAGATGTGGAAGACCCTGCGGAAGCAGCGGAATTGCGCGGCATGATTCAGCGCCATGTTACTTACACAGGTAGTGAAGCAGGTCAACGTATTTTGGATGAATGGCAGACTGCGATTCAGCAATTTGTACGGGTGATTCCAAAGGATTACAAGCGCATGGTTGAACAGATCCAAAAAGAAGAGGCGACCGGTTTGAGCGGAGATGAAGCTCTACTGGCGGCATTTGAAGCCAATATGCGTGAATTGGCGCGTACCGGGGGCTAAAAGTAGACCGCTAAATTCACTAAAAAGGACTTGTTGAATACCGCTGTTATAGTCACGGCGGTACCAGCAAGTCCCTTTTTCAGGTTGATCAAAAAAATGTGATTTATTACCTTGACAAACGTCATAAATTCTGACATTACCCCCAAAATGTTTTCCTGAAACGGTAAATATGTTATAAAAAGTACCAATTTTTTTTGGAATGTAACCGTTTACGTAAGAGTTTATGTCTTGTTATTTATTTTTGGATTGGTTATGATTTTTTAGAGTACACAAACAAACCTAATATGCCCATCGTCCCTTCAAAACACAGAATAGGGTGACAGGATGAAGTTGAAGAAGTCAGCAGAAGACAAAATGATTTTTTTATACCGTTATGTATCTTTATCTTTAACATCACTTGTTTTTCTGTTCGAAACATCTAGATTAATGGTATGGCAAAAGCTATTACTAATTGTTTTTCTATTTTTATCCGTTACAGCCTTTACTTGGATTTACCGTAAATACAGACTTCATGATATGGTATTGAAATGTAGTATTGCACTAGAAACGGCAGGGATTATTTTGCTGCTGTTCCCGACCGGAGGGATCAATAGCCCGTTTAAATGGTATGTGATTACTCCCATGTTGGTAGCTTGTGCTCATCTATCTATGAGATACAGCTGGACGCTCCTACTTTCTTATATCGGTTTGGTGCTCACATTTTGTTATATCTTTTTTACACCAGGTCAATATTTTTTGTGGGATCTTATATTGCAGAACATTAATTTGTTTCTGGTATTGATCGTAACCACGATGGCAATGCAGGTTATTCGCGTCATGAAGGACGAACTGAAGGTGGCTAAAGATCAAGCCAAT
>NZ_JCAJRU010000139.1:0-13896 GCF_059447605.1 Paenibacillus sp. N119s
CGTGAAGCACTGAAAGAAATAGCTGATACCAAATATGACATGTCAGGTGTACTTGGACGAGTTACGGCACGTCGGGCATTAGGTAGGGAGTAACCACCAATACAATACGCTCTGACGGAGCGTTGGAAGGATGGATAGATATGTCGGTAAAGGATATGACAAACCAGCAGCTTAACGACGCATTGCGCATACTGCTTGGATGGACAAAGATCGGAGAGCATCCTGACGGTCACTTTGGATGCTGGAAGACACCGGAAGGGAAAATGTCGGGGCATCTCACAAGTGGAAAAGAACCTGATTACTGCAATGATGCTGCCGCCTCTCTGGAGGTACAGGCAGCGGCATGTGAGGTTCATCCAAACACATATATCCGCTACTTGGAAAAAATTAAATGGGGGCAATCAACTGGGTGGAAGGTGAGCAACCGCGTGGTAGCGCAATTGTGCAACGCCAGCCCCCGAGAGAGGGCAGAGGCTGCTTATATGACATTATCAAGTAAGAATTAATAAAGGAAGGGATGATAGATATGAAACCGTATTTCACGAACGAAAAATTGGATGAATTAAGCAAAGAGTATCGAACAATGCCGATAGATGGCGAAGGACGGTCTTATGAGCCAGAGTATAACGGGATGGTCGTACGTAGTGATATTACCAAACTTGTGGAGGACGTAAAAGCAGCACGTAAGCAATATTATGCAGTTGAAAATGTAGTTAAGCTAATCGTCCAGAATTATAGTCATGTATTGTCGTATGACATCACGCAAAGAGCTTTAGCCGTTATACAAAAGGATTAAACCAATACAGGGTGTAGATAGTGGCCCCCCATATTGTCGCTACCAACGTTAAATATGGAGGGAGAGGTAACCACTCATAGGAAAGCGGTGTGAACCCATTATAAATGCTCTCTCTATAAGAGTAAATGTCGTGGGACTTGCTTGGAGAGTTAAAAATACGCTACAGGGTGTAGGACCTACACCCACTAAGGGAGGATATATAGATGCCAGTTTTCACTTATGGACATTTTGAGACGAATATAGATCCAAAAAGCGAATTGAGCGGATACCTAAATGAAGTCAATGAACAACGTGAACATAAACTATTAGTCGAGTGTGAAAAAGTAAAGAGAGGTTTGTGGAAGAAACCAGAGACTATATACAATCTATACGCTGATATGGGTTATGGAGAATACCAGGAGATTGAGTGTGCCAGTGGGAATGAACGAGTGACTATGGCTTACTTACTAGGCATGCTGTCCGGATTACGTATGGGGAGGAACAACAATGACAGATAAACCACGCTTAATAGATGCAGATAAGCTAATCAAGTGGTTTGCGCATGCTCCAGACTCAGACGGTTTTCTGGAAGGATCATCGTGCGTAAACTCATTCAATAGTTTAACTGATGCAATATCATCAGGATTATTTGATCCAGACCCACCACAGCAGCCAGAGGAACGTTACTGGCAAAAGCGTATGGAACGGGAGAGAGAACGTGCAGATTCGGCAGAGGCTGATTTCCAGGCTTTAAGTGATAATTACGACGAGTTGAAGAAGGCAAAATACTATTGGGAGCGCAAGAGGACGGAGCATAAGAATCGCGCAGATCGCGCTGAATCCCTTATACAACAAAAGGATGCAGAGATAGCACGCCTGAAGCACATTATAAGCATGGCGCGAACCGAACATGAATTATGGGAGAACCCAGCGTCTGCGGCTGAGTGCATGATGATTTGGTTAGACAAGGCTTATGAAACGCATGTACAACCTGAACACGCGTCTGGAGACACCCCATGATAAGAGCCTATACCTCTATATTATGCGCATTACTGTTATATGTGGGTGTAGTCAGTATAGATAGGTATATGTTGATCGAGAGGATTGAACCGAACATTTTGAGCGAAGGAAGGAATGGACATGTCGGGTAACAACGACAAAGTGACGGCGAAAAGCTTTTGGGTGTGGACCAAGAAAGCAGAAATTAAGAACCCAGCGCATTCACGCGAAGGCGATCCAGTACATGAAAGATATCTCTATGAGGCTCCTAAGTTTATGCTGGACGATGGATTAATACAGGACTCGGCAGATTCGCCGCGTGAAGGGCAGACAAGTATATTCGATTTTATGTAAATTACAATGGGAGGGCTATGGATGGAGGCGGTGCAGATGGAATTATTCCCGACAGCAAACAGGTCAGACATGCAACTGGCTCGAAGCCTTTTGAATCGGTACACCAGGATGCGTAAAACCGTTGATAGCCTGTCCGCTAGGAATGCAATAGGCGAGAAAGAACGGCTGGTTATGGAGGAATACAGACGGAAGACAGAGGCTGTAGAAATGGCTGTGAGCCTTATTATGGACGATAACGTTCGCCGGGTAATGGAGTTTCGATTTATTCGAGGAAACACTCGATGGGGAACAGTAAGTCGTTTCAGCAGCATATCTGACCGTAGTGTTGATAGGAGAATTGTACGAGGGATAGAATCCGTGGCTGAGACACTAAAATTAATCGGTGAAATATAAATAGTTAAGTAATTCGGAATCCAGAGGAATATCTTTAAAACGGTATTCCCTGGAATATTATTTCAAAAACAAAAATTCAATTGAC
Source organism: Paenibacillus sp. N119s (assembly GCF_059447605.1). NCBI lineage: Bacteria > Bacillati > Bacillota > Bacilli > Caryophanales > Paenibacillaceae > Paenibacillus > Paenibacillus sp. N119s. The sequence goes on from NZ_JCAJRU010000139.1 coordinate 2,607, forward strand.
CAAAAGATACCAAAGTAATAATCTGTAAACAAAGATAGTCAGGGGGGAAAGTATGTATATAAACTCGATTATAGATTACCGAAACGGCTACAAGTTGTTACAGACAAAATATAGAAATGAATATAACGAAGTACTTCAGAGTATTGAAGAAATAAACTTTAATGATATTCAGGAAAAAATTGAAGGAAGGATTAAGTACAACGGACTAAGACGGAAAGAAGTTGATTGGGAAAGAAAATTAAATACATATGCATGGAATAGTTTTCCTCCAAGATGGGATGCAAGAATAAATACTGGATTGGACGTTCATAAGAATAGCGTTTCTGCTAGTTTGAATTTTTATATTAGACCTGATCGCATGAATACTACTTTTTATTCAACTCTACCGTTTGTTATAAGACATACTAATATAGAGGTTTTAGTATTTATAATATTACAGAACGATTTATTAAAAAAAATAACTCATTTACAACAACACGGATTTGAAACGCTATATAAGTATTACAAGTCACACTCCCCATTGGAAGTCATGCGACCATTTATTGTTATAGGAATTAACAGTGAACCGCCATTAGATGGAGCATCAATTGTTAATCTAGAATATTTCTCAAGTGAAAATAACTATGAAAATAATACAAGGATTATTAGAACTATTGAATTCCCTCATGGCTACTATCATGCGGGTGTTGGAATACTGAGCTACTTTGATAAAATTTTACGTGAAAAGCATCCAGATAGCTCCGCCAAGGTGAAAATAATCCAAGAAGACCTAATAGTAAAAATGGTTATTGAAACAGGTTCAGGAGATAAAGAAATTATTGAAAAGACCTTAAATGACTATGGACAGGTTGTGAGTGGGAGAATTGCTCCACAAGATTTTTTGGATACAAACTTACAAGTTATCGAACTGCGGGCAGAACTGAATATTGCTGCTACCAGGATTAAGATGCAAGAGGATTTATTGAGAGTACAAGAAACGCAAATTGAAAAGTTACTGGAGATTGTTGGTGATGGTTTACGAAGAAGTAATGACAGGCCTATCCAAATCGCCATTAATAATTCCAATTATCAAGAAACAAACATTCAAAATGAAGTTGGAGAACTTTTGCGGTATTTGACGGAGTTAAAAGAAAACTCTGAGGATGATGAAGTGGCAACATCGATTGATGAAATAAATGAAATTGCCTCCGCCACATCCGAAACAGAAGACGTAACTAAAAATCCGGATTTTTTCTCAAGGATTAAAGGTCTCTTAGAGAAAATAAGTGGTATTAGCAGTACTGGAAATGAAACAATTGCAGCATCTTCTACTCTTATTAGAAACATTATATTGAAGTATAACGCTATTGCTAAACTTGTAGGGCTTGCTACAATACCTTTTAATTAGCATTGAGATTTGGTGGGTTGTTTGTGTCTGTAGTGCGTCTGTAGTGAGTCCGCATGGTGTCGGCGGTTCAGATTTAAAGTAGGGACATAGGGTTAACGCCCGGGTGTCCCTGCTCATCCGACCATTGCAGGACTCGTCCATACTTAAAGGCGCTGCTTTGAACACAGGGCGATGGAGCACTTGTTGCGGTGGTGTGGAAGCGGGGAGGGAATAGGTTAGAGTCCTTTCCAAGCGACTCCGCCCGGGTGCTATAGAAATACGGGCCAAATAAATAATCACTCATGACCTTCATGGTAGAAGTATTGAGTGAAAAGAAGACGAAAAGCGACGGGAAACCGCCGCTTTTTGCGTTCAAAGGAGGAAACGACATGAGCTATGCATATTTAGACAACGCAGGTATTCTTCATCTGCATCCGCTGGAGCGGGAGGCGCAGAAACACGGTAAATACGTGGAAACCAACCTGGAGTATGACGACAGCGGCTTTCCGATCATCGGTGACGAAGGCGTGGTGTACTACCCGAATGAGGGTACAGCCTACATCAAAGGCAACAAAGCCAAAGGTCAGAGCATTGCAGTACCGAACGTGCTCAAGCAGTTGGCTGACAAACTCAAGTAACACCTTTTTCCCGGCTTAGTCCGGGGATATGACACATACAGGATTATAGCGGTTCGATTCCGCTGTGTGTCTTAATAGATGTTTACGATTATAAGAAACGTGCTGTAAAATGTCGGTTAAACACACCTTAGAGGATGGTACAGCCGATGATAATGGATCGTGAACAATTTAGAGTGCATTTGAAAGAGGGTAATCGCAAAGGCTTGCCTCTCATAAAAATGATCGCATTCAAAGCAAAATACGTTAAAATGGATCAAATGGATTTCGAGACACATTTCGATAATCTCTTGAGTGTGCGCCTTAGCAACGTCTTAGCGAGCGAGTTTCAAGGCAAATCGTTCCAAGAATTCGCTAACCACAAATTATCCTATTATTCAGGGCTAAGAAACATGGGTAAGTTAACGTTTTATGAATTTATGGACGTGCTGTACGATATGGCTGTTCCGATACAGTTAGACCGCAAAAGCAGCGAATACTACACTGTTACTCAGCTTGCTAATATCTTGGTCGCAAAAGAAGAGGATATAACAAGACAATTAGAATCAGGTCGATACAAAGATGCATTCATTAATGAACAAGGTGAATGGCTGAAGCCGAAACCGCCTGAAAATGATAAATAATTTCGTGGTCGCCAATAGGCGGCTTTTTTATTTGCCGAAAGGGTGATTGTGATGATAACACAGGAATCTATAGACAGGTTGCCATGGTATCACAAAGTATGGATATACGGAGTCATGATCCTTTACTTAGCAATTGCCTATTTGATTTATTGGCCTTTAGCAGTTGTCATAGCGCCTTTTTGGTGGATAAAACGAAGAATGAGGAGGTAAACCCATGAAACTCTATACAGACGGAACCATAGAAGGTACACCACAGGAGATAGCGGAGTATAAAGGCTTGAGCGCCCCTTCTATAACCATAAAGACAGCTGATATCAAATGTGACGCTAAGAAGATCATTGATGGGATGGCAGCAGAATTATCAAAAGGGTTGAGGGTACAGTATGGGTCATAACTATGTCATTGTAGTTCTACCAGAAACGATTATTCAGATATTGTTAATTGTAATGATTATTGGCGTCATTTCACTCACCATATGGCAATGGAAGAATGAACGGCACAGGAAGAGGGCTATAGAAGACCTAGAATCCGTTGTGACCAAATATGAACAGACGTATGATCGAATGTTTAAAGAAGCAGAATAGGCCCGTAATATACATCTGAAAATAGCTGAGAGGTGACAGCTAAGTAGGATACACGGGTCTATTTGTCGTGAATGACTGTAACAACTTAAAAAGCTTTTGTAAATCTATGATAGAAAATGATTGCTGGAAAATAAATACTGGATTAAATGAGTCTTTTCTCCTATAATTCGATCTGGAAAAAGGTACTATTTTCCGATGTTTTTTAAAATGGGAGGAAATTCTTTTGAAAAAAGAAATTAAAGGCTTTGTGTTGGGTCTTGCTTGTGCCACGCTCCTAACAGGAGGGGTTGCCTATGCAGCTTCTAATACGGTAAAACTAGATGTCAACTACGGAATTAAATTAATACAGAATGGCATCGACAAAACTCCTACTGGGAGTGCAAAACCATTTATTGCAAATGGAAATACTTATGTTCCTCTGTCTGTTGTTAGTGATCTTGTAGGAGTTAAAACCACGTGGGATTCTAATAATAAAAGTGTAATAATAGGAGAAAAAAGCGAGGGTAAGCCCTTAGGGACTCCTGATTCGATAGACACTAATAGATATCCTTCTCTTAGTAGTAACAAAAGCATGGTGATAAACAGAAAATCGTACGGATCTTTAGGTTTTAAAATAAATAGCAATCATGATTCTAAATATGATTATGTAAAACTAAATTATGCACTAAACAATCGGTATTCTGAATTAAAATTATCTTTGGGTATAGATGATGAGAATCTAATAAATTATGAATTTTTAAGGAATATTTCTTTTAAAAATGAAAATGGGGATGTTCTAAAACAAGTTTCATTGGGCGAAGGAAGTGTCCAAGAAAACATAACTGTTAATTTAACAGGGGTTCAAAAACTTGTCATTGAAATAACAGGAAACGGAACTGGCATCGTAGATTTTATTAACCCAACTATTAAATAGCATGAACAGTATTTCAAGCCATCCAATACAGGGTGGTTTTTTTATTACTCCTGAGTAATTCACCAATTGATTGGTGACAACCAAACAGAAAGAGGGTGGGTGATATGACATGAAACTAAACGAAAACCAGAAGCGCTTTGCTGATTATTACATTGAGACTGGTAATGGCGTTGATGCATATCGTAAGGCTGGATATAAAGCTAAATCAGATGCCACTATGAGGACAAATGCTAGCAAATTGCTAACAAATCCTAACGTCAGGGCCTATATTGATGATAAAATCTCGCAAAAAGACGACGAAAGGGTAGCCAAACAGGACGAAATACTCCAATTCCTTACTAAAGTTATGCGAGGGGAACACACCGAACAGATACCAGTGGGCAAGGGTGAGGGGTGTTTTGAGCTTGAGGACAAGGATACTTACGTTAAAGACCGTGTAAAGGCTGCTGAACTGCTTGGCAAGCGTTACGCTATGTGGACAGACCGGCAACAAGTGGATGCCGTTATGGGTGTGCAAATCGTCGATGACGTCCCAGGTAGTGATGAAGAGTGACAAAGCTAACTGATTTAATTGCTCCGTCCTTTTATGACATACACCACGACTTGAAAAAGGGTAGACATACTCATTACTGGCTCAAGGGTGGTCGCGGTAGCACAAAGTCATCATTCATTTCCATTGAAATCATTCTAGGGATGATGAAAGACCCGAAAGCCAATGCAGTAGTCCTCCGCAAGGTTGGCCTATACCTGAAGGATAGCGTATTTGAGCAACTCCAATGGGCTATTGAGGTGTTGGGGGTAGAAAACTATTGGCACGCCAAATTGAGCCCATTAGAGCTTGTCTACATCCCAACAGGACAGCGCATTATATTTCGCGGAGCTGATAAGCCTAAAAAGATTAAATCAACCAAAGTAAAAAACGGGTACATCAAATATATCTGGTATGAAGAAGTAGATGAATTCACCGGGCCAGAAGAAATACGAACTATCAACCAATCACTTATGCGGGGTGGAGAAGGCTTTGTTGCTTTCTACTCTTTCAACCCTCCCAAATCACAGCGCAATTGGGTAAATGATGAAGTCACGGAAACGAGACCCGATCGCGTTGTTCATCATAGCACATATTTGACTGTTCCTCGGCATTGGCTGGGTGGACAGTTTTTTATTGAGGCGGAACATCTTCAAAAGACTAAGCCTGACAGCTATAGACATGAGTATATGGGTGAGGTCACAGGAACCGGTGGAGAGGTATTCACAAATCTTACTATTAGAGAAATTACCGACGAAGAAATTTCAATGTTCGATCAACTACGCCGTGGTATCGACTTCGGGTACGCCAAAGACCCAGCCCATTATGGGGTTATGCACTACGATAAGAAGAAACGCAGACTGTATATCTTTCACGAGCTTCACAAGGTACAACTGCACAATCGCAAGGCAGCGGAACACATTAAGGCTGAAAACAAAAGCAATGGCTTAGTTATGGCTGATAGTTCCGAACCGAAGAGCATAGCAGAAATTAAAGAATATGGCATCCGTATTAGAGGGGCCAAAAAGGGGCCGGATTCCGTTGAGTACGGTATTAAATTCCTTGAGTCGTTGGAAGAAATCATAATCGATCCTGTGCGGTGCCCAAACACCAAGCGGGAATTTTACGGATATGAGCTTGAGCCAGATGGAAATGGTGGGTTTAAGGCCGGATATCCTGACCGAGACAATCACAGTATTGATATGACCCGATATGCTCTTGAAAATGATATGAAGGCTCCTACATTTGAATTTTAAGGAAGGAGGTAAACATGACCACAACAGAAGAAGTAATCTACAACCTTGAAAAGAATGCTCCTATGACCAACCGTGAGATAGCGCAGCAAGAGGTTAATGACTTCAAACGATCCAAGAAACTAGAGTGGATGATTGTTGGCGATCTATACTATCGAAATAAGACAGAAATACTCCAGCATAAACGATATGTTATCGGTGAAGGCGGAGCAAAGATAGAGGCGCAAAATCTGGCCAATAACAAACTGGTATTCGGGTTTGTACGCAAGCTGGTTGATCAAAAGACCGGCTATTTGCTGTCTAAACCGATAAGTATTACAACTGATGGACCCAAAGAGTATAAGGATGAACTGGATAAATACTTTGGCAAGCCTTTTTTACGCCAGTTAAAGAACCTTGGCAAGAACTCAATTAACAATGGTATCGGATGGTTGCAAGTATACTATTCCGAAACTGGAGAGTTAAGTTTCAAAGTTATTCCGTCTAAGGAGTGTGTGCCGCTTTGGAAAGATGGAGCTCATACTGAATTGGATGCAATGATTCGCTTTTACCCAGTGGAAGTATACGAGGCCAAGACAAAAAAGACCATTCAAATCATTGAGTTTTGGGATTCAAATGGTGTTATGAAGTGGGTACAAAACTCCACGTCTGACTATGTACCATACGAGGAATTGCAGGGGCATTTTTCTGCTGAGGATGTTAATGGGAAGGTTCAACAGCTCAACTGGGAGCGCATCCCGTTCATCCCGTTTAAATACAACGATGAAGAAATGCCACTTGTTGAGATTCTAAAGACATTAGTAGATGACTATGACAAACACGTCTCCTTCAACTCTAACAATCTTGAGGACTTGCCGAATGATATCATCGTGCTCAAAAACTACGATGGTACGGATTTGGGGGAAGCACGGCGTAACTTGGCGCAATACCGTATGACAAAGGTTTCTGGTGACGGTGGCATTGATACAATTAGCGTTAACATTGATACTACGGCGTTAACTAGCCATATAACTGAGTTGCGGAAAAGTATTTATGAGTTTGGACGCGGGGTAGATACGCAATCCGATAAATTCGGTAACAGTCCATCCGGCATTGCTTTGCGCTTCCTATACGGGGACTTGGATATGGATGCGAATATCATCGAGACGGAGTTTCAAGCTTCGCTGGAGCAATTGCTCTGGTTTGTTAATCAACATTTGGCGAATACAACGAACAAAGATTACTCTGAGTTTGATGTAGAGTTCATCTTTAACCGAGATATCCTGATCAACGAAACTGAAGCCGTGACAAATGCTAAGGATAGTGTAGGTGTTATTTCCGACGAAACCATTGTGGCTAATCATCCATGGGTAACCAACGTACAGGACGAACTGGACAGGCTTAAAAAGGAAAAAAGCGAGGCAATGCCAGTGGCAGAAGATCAACCTTACGGTGGCACGGGCGGCGCACCTCCTGAAACAGACCCAAAACAGGATGATCCGTCATGAAGTCCGAGGAATACTGGTCAGGGCGTATGGATGCCCTCAATGAGGCGCAGTTAGGCAAAGGTGTTGCTTACGTCCGCAAAATGGAGATTGAGTACGCCAAGGCTAACGCATCCATCCAAAAGGATATTGACGTGTTCTACCAGCGGTTTGCGAAAAATAACGAGATCAGCCTAGCGGAAGCGCGGCAAGTGCTCAAAGTTGGGGAGCTCAAAGAGTTTAAGTGGACTGTTGAGGATTACATTAAGGCAGGCCGCGAGAATGCGGTCGATCAGCGGTGGATGAAAGAGCTTGAGAATGCATCCATAAGAGTGCGTATGACTCGTTTAGAGGCTTTGCAAATGCAGATGCGGCAACATGTCGAGGTGCTGACTGGAAAGCGTCAGGCAGGCGCTAAAGAGCTTATGGGCGATATATACAAGGATGGGTACTATCACTCAGTGTTTGAGCTACACAAGGGTACAGGGTTGGGCGCCACTTTCTCTAAGTTAGACAAGCGGCAGATTGAAGCGGTTTTAAGTAAACCCTGGGCAGCCGATGGATCTAATTTCAGTGCTCGTATTTGGAAGGATCGAGACAAACTGGTGCATGAGCTTCAAACCGTGCTTACACAGGGCATGATACGCGGTGATACACCCGATAAGATGGTCAACGCGCTGTCTGACCGAATGGGCGTTTCCCGTTCTGCAGCTGCACGAATCATCCAAACTGAATCAGCCTACTTTGCCGGCCAGTCTCGCATGGATGCATACAAGGAGTTGGGCGTAGAGCAGTACAAGTTTACAGCTACCCTGGATAAACGTACATCAAGTATCTGCCGGCACATGGATGGAGAGGTATTTGCAGTGTCTGAGGCCGAGGTAGGAGTTACTTACCCGCCACTGCATGCTTATTGTCGTTCTACGACGATTCCTCATTATGAGGACAATGTTCAAGAACGCATTTCACGGGATGAGGAAGGCAAGAATCAGGCAGTGCCAGGTGACATGACTTATTCCGAATGGGAAAAGGAATATGTTAAGCCGAACACGCCTAGTGAACCTGCAGAAAGCAATACATCTGAGCCAGAGGTTGAAGAACCTGGAGGAAGTTTTAACCGGAAGTACAATCCAAAAGCTTCTTACCATGTTGATCTACCTAATGTGTCTGAACCGGTATTAGAAAAGTTAGCTGAGGTAAACCGTAGTCTTGCCCGGGAAGGTCACAAAGCAGGTAAAGAAATAATGGTTATTATGGATCAGACAGCAGGCAAGAAAATCGGTAGAGCTGATGGTATCATAAATAAGGTTACATTCACGCCTGAAATACACGATTCGCTTATTAAAGCACCGCCGAATAGTGTCATCCTGACTCATAACCACCCGAGAGGAACAAGGGTTAACGTGAAGGATATTCGCAACATGGCGATTTATCCGGCTATATCTAGCCTGCTTGCAGTTGGGCATGATGGCGGAGTAAGTGGAGTATCATCCAATGGTAAATCATCCGATCTGCTTGTGTTTAATAATGTGCTGGAATCCACTGCTATGGCTGCTCTTGAGCAGTTACAAAGCAGCGAGAACTATGCTACAATGTCAGAAACAGCCAAGAATGAGTATATGGATTACCTATGGTTGCGATTAATCATTAAAGAACTGGGGTGGACGTATGTCGAAGACTTCCAAGCAGCCAAAGCGGACTATCGGTTTAGGTTTAATCGATGATACGCCGCTGAAGTTGGATTTTACTAAAACGCCTAAAGAAATAGCTGCTGACATGCTAAAGCAAGTCAAAGAGCCGTTTGAAAAACAAAATAGTAAGGATTAAAGCCTGATTGCACATTTAGATGCAGCAGGCTTTTTATTTTGCCCTGCCATATGGCTATAAACTGGGTATTGCCCTCTTTAAAGGTTCGGGGCTGACTGAACGTATCCTATGCGTGGTGGGTTACACGTCATAAAAACTAAAATAGGGGTGCTATTAATGGATTTAAAAGAATTGCTTGGAGAAGATTTGTATAACCAAGTTGTTGAAAAGGCTGGTGATAAGAAACTGGCAGTCGTTAATGATGGCAACTGGTTCCCAAAAGATAAATTCGATGAAGTGAACAATACCAAGAAACGACTCGAAACGGATCTAAAGGACCGGGATAAGCAGTTGGCTGATTTGCAGAAGGCCGCAGGGGATGTGCCAGCGCTACAGGAGCAGATTACTAAGCTTCAAGAGGACAATAAAGCAGCTACAGACAAGTACAATGCAGACATGCAGGAGTTACGCCTTAATACGGCGCTTAAGATGGCTTTGAGTGGTCAGGTTCACAACGCTGATATTGTTGCGAAGCTACTGGACAAAACAAAAATCGAACTGGATGACAATGGCGCTATAAAAGGCGGTTTGGACGACCAACTCACAGGCCTTCGCGAAAGCGATGGCTTTTTGTTTGTGCCAAAAGAGGAAAGTAATCCGCAACCAACTTTCAAAGGTGCTAAACCAGCAGATGGAGCAGGCGGAAAGCAAGACCCGGTTAAGGGTGAGCCAAATTACGGGAAGATTGCTGCACAGAATAAGTCGGCGGATAACGAAGGCCTATCTAAAGCCCGTGAATCCTATTTCCAATAACAGGAGGATGAGAAAATGAGTAAATTTGTAACCACTAAATACGGAAATAAAAAGGTAATCACCAAATTCCCTGATCATTACGTGAACCTAGCTATTACAGTGGACGATACGGGAATCACAGCTAATGCAGACGGTAAAAAAATTGTCCCTGCCGGAACGATTATCGGTAACGGCATTCTGAATGACATTACGAAGCTGGGCAAAAAGGCAGTCACAACAACTGGAGTTTCTAATGCGGAAGGCGTGCTTTTTGAAGACGTTGATGTTACCTATGGCCCTGCTTCAGGAGCGTTGATGATTCACGGCTTCGTGGATCTGAGCAAAATCCCAACAGCGCCAGCGCCAGAAGAAATTACTGCACTTAAACAAATCACATTTTTGAAATAAGAGAGGATAGGTGAAGACATGCCAACAATTTATGATCTTGTAACAGCACCGAATATCGCAACGTACTATCAGGAGACAGCATCTAATGCAATCCCTTATTTGGGGGCTACATTATTTCCACCGAAGAAACAGCAAGGTTTGGATTTAAGCTGGATTAAAGGAGCCGGCGGGTTGCCAGTATCATTGCAACCGTCCGAATTTGATGCTAAGGCAACGCTACGCGAGCGTATTGGGTTTGAAAAAGTGGATACTGAAATGCCGTTTTTCCGTGAGGGCATGAAGATTAATGAGAAAGAGCGTCAGGAGTTACTTAAACTTTTGTCTTCTCCTAATGCGGCGTACTATCAAACACTAATTGATAAAATTTACGACGATAGAAAAACACTGATTGATGGTGCGGTTGTAGTGCCTGAACGAATGATTATGCAGTTGCTTTCCTTGGGCAGAATCGACATTGTGGCTAATCGTCTGCAATACAAATACGATTACAAAATGTCTGACGAACACAAAACTACTCTTACAGCAGATGCTAAGTGGAGTAGCCCTACTGCAACAATAGTGCAGGATATTCAAACGTGGATGGACTTGGTCGAAGACGATACAGGCGTTCGACCAGAGAATGCCATTTGTACGCGGAAAACGTGGAATTATATTCTGAAAAACGTTAGTATCCGCTTGGACATGAATCCTGCTGGTGGTCAGAACATTATTATGACGGATGCTATGATGCGGCAATACCTTGTCGGTAAGTTGGGACTGACAGTAGCTGTGTATAACAAGAAATTCGCATTGCAAGACGGTACTACGGGCCTGTTTTACCCAGATGATTACTTTACCCTTATCCCAGCTAACACACTGGGCAATACGTGGTATGGTACTACACCTGAGGAAGCGGATTTGATGAGTGGTGGTACGGAT
>NZ_JCAJRU010000140.1:0-13746 GCF_059447605.1 Paenibacillus sp. N119s
AAATATACCTGCCCCGAACAATATGACTGCCACCACACTAGCACCAATGACTTCTGCCTTGCCGTGACCATAGGGATGATCCTCATCTGGCGGTTGGCTGGAAATTCTCATCGCTCCCAATGCCGTCGCAGAAGCAATCACGTCCCCGGCGTTATGCACACCATCGGCCACCAGTACCTTGCTGTTGAACATGAGCCCTGCGATTATTTTAATGCCAGTTAAAAGGATGTTGCTAATCAGGCTGACCCATGCCGAGACCATGGCACGCTTGCCCATATCCTGTTCCTGCATGATGTATAATCCCTCCAATTATCTTTTAAAAGGTATCTCTATCCGCTATTAGGTTATTTTAAGGCAGCTTTCATTGCTCTTTATCTTATGATCCTGTTCTTGCAGCGACATAGAAGAAGATTATAATAGCCCCGGAGGATGAGCCTCCCCGGGGCTATTATAATAACCATCGCGGAGCATTCTATGAGAATACCCCTATTTTATCTACCGGACCGACCACGTCGGCCTCCTTGACCTTGTCCGCCACGTCCGCTGCTTTGGCCTGCTGAGCGGCCTTGGCCTCCGCGGGCAGAACCACCGCTGCTGCGATCATAGCCGCCGCGTCCGCTGCTTTGGCCTGCCGAGCGGCCTTGACCTCCGCGGGCGGAACCACCGCTACTGCGGTCATATCCGCCACGTCCGCCGCTTTGGCCTGCCGAGCGGCCTTGGCCTCCGCGGGCGGAACCGCCGCTGCTGCGGTCATATCCGCCGCGTTCACTGCTGCTGCGGTTGGAGCGGCGCTCGCCGCTTACGCCGTCACGACGACCGGACTGTTCGCGGCCGTTGCGGCGTCCGCCGCCAGCATCGTTGCCGCCAAAGGAGCGGCGGTCACTTCTGCCTGAGCGGTCGCTTCTCCCCTGCCGCTCAGCTGTATCGGGAGCAGGTCCACGCTGCCCGCGACCCTCACTGCTGGTGAATGTGACACCAGCAACTTTCTGGATGTTCCGAAGCTCAGGAACATCCCTTGGCGTGGCGAGCGTCACCGCAACGCCTTTGCCTCCGGCACGGCCGGTACGCCCGATGCGATGGATGTAGCTTTCAGCATCCTGCGGCATGTCATAGTTGAAGACATGCGTGACGCCTTCTACATCGAGGCCGCGTGCGGCTACATCCGTCGCTACGAGCAATTGAAGTTTCGCTTCACGGAACGCCTTCATTACTTGCTCCCGCTTGTTCTGGGACAAGTCCCCGTGCAGCTCACCGCTCTCGAACCCCATTTCCTGGAGCTCCTCATTCAGTTTAGCCGCCCGGCGCTTCGTACGGCAGAAAATAACTGCCAGATACGGACGATCTGTATTCAGTATATCCACCAGTGCCTGTTGCTTACCACGGTCTGTTGTTTGCACAACAACCTGACGGATTTGGCTCACTGGAACGGAAGAAGCCGATTTCACTTTGACATCTACGGGTTCGTTCATATAGACACGAGCCAGCTTGCGAATGCCGGCTGGCATCGTGGCCGAAAACAGCATCGTTTGTCTCCGGTAAGGAACCTCCTGAAGAATCGTCTCCACATCGTTCAAGAAGCCCATGTGCAACATTTGGTCAGCCTCATCCAGGACCAGCATTTTAATGCCGCCTAGATCGAGCGTGCCGCGTCTCAGGTGATCCAGCAGTCGCCCAGGTGTACCAATAATCAGTTGTGCGCCACCTTTTAGTTTACGAAGCTGACGCTCCACGTCCTGTCCTCCGTAAACAGCTAGTAGAGATAAACTCGGCTCCGCAGCAGCCAAGCATTTTGCTTCCTCTGTGATCTGGAGCGCCAATTCACGCGTAGGTGCAATTACGAGCGCCTGCGGGTGCCGCTTGTCCAAATTCAGCTTTTGTAAAATCGGCAGTAAAAACGCAAGCGTCTTCCCCGTTCCCGTATGTGCCTCGGCGATCACATCCTGACCTGCCATCAACAGCGGAATGGACTCCTGCTGTACAGGTGTTGGCGTTGAGATTCCCTGCTCTTTCAAGGCTTCTACCCAATGTTGCTCCACGCCTAATGCTGTAAAGTTCTTCAAGTGGTATTCACTTCCCTTATCTGTATTCAATATGTGTCACGTAAAATAGGTTCATATGCCATATGACATCTATCGTTCCATAGTTCAGAATTCCCATTTTTGCATCGGTCCTCATTCCCCCCTTTTCAGGAAGGGAGCATATCCGTTATCGTTGAATTTGTTCATGTAACTCAACATACGACCGCAAGGCGGCTCAGGCCGTTCTATAATGACTTTCCTAGTATACGCGAAGTTGAACTGGTTTCCAAACGATTTTAACGAATAACGCAAAAGGTGAATTCAATGACCATGTCATATATTATGGTAAGAGAATTGGTAATTCATAAATAAAGGATGAATGCTTGTGGTTAACAATCTGCATTATAATTTCATAATGACAGGTTCCTTATCGAAAAAGCACACTTTGTTTGATGAAGAGTGCTTTTCTAACCTGTTCGATTGTTTCGAAACGCTCCTGAATATATCAGGAATCCGTAATACCCGTGTGTCTATCTATCAATCGAAGAAAGCCAAACACGGTAAGATTCATTGGGACAAGCAGGAACTGCTCCGCATTGTAACCGATGATGAATTAACTCCTTTGATGCTGGTTATCGAGGCTCCCAGTATCAAATCGTCTTATAACAAAGGGACAACGCCGGAAGTGTACATTCTTTTGTCCAATGACCCTATGGGTCAATCTCCCAACAATTGCGGGATGCTTGTTTCGATCCGTCAGGACGTTTATGAACGTATTGACCAAACAAGCGTCGAAGATGTTATGCTGCAGCTCAGCCAGTTAATAAAAGCAAACAAACTGTTACATAGCTCACGTAACTTTTATGCTGGCAGCAAGGCACGCGCCATTATGGATATTCTTCCATTTATGCTCGAAAAGGATACCCCGGATATGAGGTATGTTTTTCAATCGTGGACTCCATTCCCATTACCACACACTTAAACCATCCGTCATACCATTAACCCTAGGAGGCTGCAATTTATGCAAATTCAAGTTCACAACGTTGAAAAAAAAGAAAGCGAATATCTCATTCATTATCAAGTCGGCGGAGCACTGCCGTTCGTTCCGCATGATGTTGTCCTGATCCATGGCAAACAGTATTTTATAGGCACCATTTTGAAAGTAGAGCCCGAACAGGTCCTTATCCGTATCAATCCAGAATATGAAGACCAGCTGACAGGGTCCATCGGACTGGAACTGGCTTTCTCTCCTACCGTTTCTATTCAAGGTGCAGACAGCATTGTCGAAAAGCTCGGCTATTTTCCTCCCTTTCACTATGACCGAATCACGGCTGCCAATATGACAAAGGATCAGATCACGCTGACGATTGAGCTATCCCCCGCTAGCGTACTGCTCCCTAAATCACCGGATCTAGAGCCTTCGGCTGAGGCACCTGTAATCCCCGAAGCTCCAGCCCAGGACATTCCACGCTATGCAGTGACTTTTACATTTCTGGAAACTAAAGAGCATGTATTAAGCCCTGTAGAAACAGAAAATATCATTTTGCAACTTGACTTCCGTTATGAAGAGGCTGATATGGTCGTTGACATCGATGCCTTGTCGGGGCTGTCAGGCAGCTTTCTGTGCAGAGGCATCCGTGCAGAGATTACGGAACTTCATGAATAAACAAGAAGCCCGTGAACTGTTGCGCTGTCATTCTTTTATTCATGATGATCTGGAGCATCCCAAAATGCGAAGCGGATTTTTAGGGATGCTTCGCCCCTTCCAGGGCGAACTGATCGAGGACAATTTTCATGAACTCATGACTATCATTGAAGTTCTGGCAGATGAGTTGGAGAAACCATCCATAGAACGAGAGTTGATTGCCGCACTGTGGGGGATTTGCCAATATACACGGGCATGGGCGTTGTATCCTCATGGTATGCTGCAGCGAAATCATCTGCTGACCGTAGAGCAGATTAGTACCCTTGATGATTGGATTGATACAATCTCCTATGCAGTTATGGTGCTGCTAGAGGGTGGCGGGACGGAAGAAGCTTTCTCGAACTACAGACAACGAGAGTAGGTAATACACAATGCCAAAAAGTAACCTGGCTAAGAAATGAGGGAAGCCTATGTCCATACAAACCGATGATGACGGAAAGACGTTCTTATCTATTTTCCCTACTCTATCGTATGAAGATCGATTAGTCTCATTACGCGAATTAACAGCAATCCCCCAGCCTGTGGAGGACACCATTGCATTCCTTTTGCAGCTTGTGCAGCAATCATCCGAGGATGATCTGCTTCGTATAGAAGCACTGAAGGTCATCGGGCTATATGCGGATCAGAGCCAGCAGCCGATGATCATGCGAGGAATTCGCGAGCTGCTGTCCAAGCCTGATGAAGATGATGATGTACGGAACGCAGCTTTACAAGCTTTGGCGTGGATGCCTTGTTCAGAAGCAGAGCTACGTATAGCTTTGGACTTAATCCGCAGTGATACATATATCTTAGTCCAGGGGGCCGCTTTTGCACTGCTCCGCGCACATAAAGCCCACCCTTTCGCACAACAGGCGCTGAAGCAATTATTGCAACATGAGGAATTCGGCGCATCTGCCCAGCGTGAGCTGTCCACCTAATCGACAACCAAAGGAGAATCACTCTACTTATGCGTGTAAGAATATTTATATTCATTTTGATTATCGGAGTTATTTGTGTGCCTGCCTATTTCATTATGAGCAGCTTTGGATTATTTCAAAATGAGAAGGTGCTTGTACATTACAAGCTTGCCCTTGAGGTAAAGGGTAAAAAATATGATGCCTGGCCTTTAATCAGCAGCTATACCGCGATAGATAAAAAGGGGGACCATCGTCAGCTCTACTATCAGGCGGAGGGCTCAGGCATAGAGTATCTGTTTCAACTTGCCTACGGAGAGTATGAACTCAAGCGCTCCAAAGAAAATCCTTTTTTGGATGGGGGAATCCACTATACCATGGACCATCCTGAGTATGTACGTGAGGAAAAACAGTATGAGAACGCCAACGACTATACGGAGTTAACCCATTATTACAACCAACAGGAACAGGTTATTTATACTTACAATCCTGAGGCTAGCCTCGACAAAACCTACGTGCGCTCCATCATCACCGCTGGAATGACTCGCACCACTGGTAATTCAAGTAGGCCGGTGAAGGATGATTACATCAATATCAGTAAGCTGTTTAAGGACAAGCTGGGAGTAAATGTGAAGGTAGATGTGGATGAGGACAACAAAATCGTTACCCTGTCCATGTCATAATAAAACGAAAAGAAAGGAAGGCGCTACAAATGACAGAAACACACTATACTAAAATAGGCCCCGCATATTTGGAGGGTTGGGTTGTACCCGAAACCCCGGAGGCATGGGTTGAACAAGAATGGACAGGCAAGCTCCGTTCACAGGTCGGAAATACGAAATTTCACATTTTTTACTATGGAGAATTCATGGACGAGCTGATCGCTGTAACAGAGTTTGCGCCCCAGCTCATTATTGCAGAAGATGCAGTCACAGGTGAGCAGATCGTAATTTTTGATGGAGCTCGTCATGGTTACGATGCACTACTGTGTGAAGTATATACAGAAGAACAGCGGAACAATCGCACTCCCCTGCTACCTTATCTGGACGATGACGGTGAGGATACCTTTGAGGTGACTGTGACTGCTTTTTATAATGTTGATTGGGATGACGAGTTTGCAGATGATGTGGACGAGAACGGACAGCTGGAGCTGATCAGCGGTGAGCGGTGCGATTTTGAAGAGGCCAAGCGAAATGGTTTTGATGCGATTAGCATTACGATTACCAGCGCTAAAGGTCTAAAAACAGAGATCCTTCAGGAAGAGCTGGCCTGACGATGGTATTTAAAAGAATCAAACATCGGGAAGGCGATATTTTTGTTATCCCTCTGCATGACGGCCGATTTGCGGTATGTCAGGTGATCTGCGCACTATATGGTAGATTCAAAAAAGCGTTCTCCTTTGGTGTTCTATCCATAGGTCAGAATCAAGCCTACGAGGGTGAAGCTACATATCTCTCATTCACAGATTACCGGGGCAGATTCGAGGTCATATTCACCGCCACCCAAAATCTGACAAAGGGGATATGGCCCATTATCGATCATCGCCCTCTATCTGAGGAACAACAGCAGCTAAAATATTTTAATTGCGCGGGCCATCTGTATTACGGGGATGAATATGTACGCAACCTGGAACTAAAAGAATATAATCAATATCCTGTAATGGGCGTGGCTGGATATGAACTGGTACAGCAATATTTAGCCCAAGCATAAAGAAAAAAAGAATAGCAACTTAAAGAGCCACCTTAAAGTTCGAAAACCAGGGTGGCTCTTTAACGATTTAAAAGGGTTCAAATGTATAAGGGAATGATGTACGATGTGTTCCCAAAATCGACTTTACGCGTTCAGCATCCAGCAGCGCTTCGACGAAGCTATACAAATCCGGGGCTGCATACCGAAAGTTGCCCCATGTGCGCAGATTCAAAGCATAAATCGGGAATTCACCCCATTCATCAGGCGATTGAATATCCCAGGCCAGCAGGTCATTTTCTTCACTGAAAGCGAAGGGAACCGCATGCTGCAATAGTTCCGGGAAACCATCTGGCTCCAGTGCCGCTTTTTGTAAAACCTCCTCCGATTCCAGTACATCATCAAACCAGGACCGCCAGTCATGGTAACGATGAAGCCATGAATCCGGGTGATCACCAAGAGGAATATGGATGCTCCATAGGCCGCATAACCGCCCGTAGCCGAGAGTTTTGACGTAATCTATATAGGAAGGCGGAAAGCCCCTGCCGTTTTCAAAACGATGCTCCATAAGAAATTCCTCATCATAGTAGGCCTGGAATTGTGGACGCTGCAAACCTGTAAAAATACTCATGCTCGCCCTCTCCTTTCGCGCATCTCTATTCACCTTTTCACTCTTAGGCACATTGAAATGGCCTTTTTCAAGTGTTAAAATGGGAATAAGATGTATATTCTAAAAAAGAGTGAAGATGCGTCAACATCCTCACTCTTTGGCAACAGCCGCTTTTAAGGGCGGTAGCCGTGTCAAAGGATGATCATTGAAATAGACCGTTTGCCTTTGTCGAGGGCGGTCTATTTCTTTTTATGGAAGGAAAGAATCAGAATCACCAACGTTGCGAATTGAATCATCAACATTAAGGTGTCTTTAACCTCCACAGGCCTCACCTCCCTCACAGGAGACTAGCCGACCGCCCATCTAAGCCATTCTGTTGTTAAGGAATATTATAACATATGATATATAAAAAGTACGTTTTTACGCTCTTTTCGAAAAGGAGGAACGAACATGGAGCAAAAACGCTTCAAAGATGAATATGGATATAAATATGACTTTGCCGCTGTGATCTGGAGAGGAGAACAGGTAGCTGTTCACTGCCCCCGCTGTCAGGGTCAAGCTTTTATTTCCAAATCCAAAGAAGACTGTTATTACGTTGTTCGCTGCTCTCATTGTTACTACACATTCCAGCAGCCAGAATCGTATAAATTCTATGCGCGCGGCGTATGCAGCCATTGCGAGCGATATTTTAATATCGAGATCCATGATGACCGAACGGTTGCTCATAAGAATACGAATATACACTGTCCGCACTGTGAGACACTTAATCAGGTTCCGGTGCATCGCGTGCAGTCACGTGAATGGCATACGGACGTGATCCACAATGAAAAAGATCCTATTTTCCAGCTCCAGCTGTACTTCCTTGATTACTATCGGGGTAAACCCGTTTGGGCTCTTAACCGGATACACCTGAATTATCTGCTCTCCTATATCTCTGCCGAGTTACGAGAAAAACCCACATCTGGTATGATGCGTACGGCTTCCCATTCCATTCCCAAGTATATTAAGGATGCGAAAAATCGCCAGTCCATCTTGAAAATATTACAAAAGCTACAGCATAAACAAGCGTCTAAGGGAGAGCATTCCAAACATGAGTATACAAACTTTTAATAGCCTTGAAGCACTGGTCAAGACCGTCTGCCAAATCACCACCTACAATCTTGGCGGGAGATAGCGACTGTACAGGATGTCATTGAAGCTGCGCCGCAATGGAAGAGAGCCAGATGTTCAACGCATTGCGCAGGGACTGCGATATGATCATGAATATGACGCTTTTATGGAATAAACTTCTCTAGTAACTCTCTCACCTCAGGGACAGCCTGCTTCAGGCTGTTTTTTAGTTTCTTCGCGCCACCCCATATACGATAAACGAGCACCTCTTGTTTGTAGTCCTCCAGCTTCTCAAGTACATCTACTAACGTCTTCGCCTGCTCTACACTTTCAATGCCAGCAGATTTCAGTGGTTTGGCAGAATCATTCCCTGCCAGAAGAATCCTTGTCCACACGGGGATCGTATCGGGTGTCAGTCCATGCGCCTCAGCAAATACCGCAGCGTAACCGTCCTGAACCGACTGGTGCTCACTATCCACCAGTTTCATATAGCGATTCACCAATGAAAAATACTCCGTTCCTTTTAGACCTAATCCCATCACCACATAGGTTCCCGGCATCACCGACTTTTCCCCCGGCTCTACATCGTTGTACCACTTGAATTCTTCCATCACAGTCTCGGCATATTCAGCCAACAACGGATGCAATGAGGGGTATTCAAGTGCATTGGCGAAGAAACGATGTAATGCAGACTTGGCCAACTTGGGTACGGGGAGATAGTTTTTCACTTTGCTCTTGAACTTCATCCCATATTCCTTGGTAAAGCCCTTCCGTAATATATCACATAGATATACGAGTGCTTCTCTGTAGCTCTCTTCTTCCTCAGAACGAATCTGAACCTCCAGTGTCTGCAAAATATCATTCGCTTTACAGGTGACCCGTTCGCTTGTATATGACGCTGGAATGCTGCCTGATCCGTTCTTAAGCCACTGGGCTGCCTGATTTGAACCCAGTTGTGCTGCAATCTCCAAATAATTCTGCCTTGCATCGGCATCGGTCGAACCCACACGCATCGCGGTGAGCAGGAACATCTCCATGGCGGGGGCAGGAATATCTGAAGGAAGAATATCGGACTTTACCGTATACTCCAGCCCGTAGTTTTTTTCCCGATCTGCGTATTTGGCCAAAAATTCATCTTCAGCCCAATGCACTAAACCTCTGCTCAGCTGATGCCTCCATGCTTCCTCCCGTTTGCGGCTGACCTTCACCTTTGCATCCATTCGATTCAGCAGCTCATTCACCCGCTGGGCGTCTATAGGGTACAAATGAGGATCAAGCAGATGCCTTACCAAGAAAAAATCGTCCTCTTCCTTCGGAATAGCTTTAGTGGCAGGGTTCAGCTTGTGCTCCACAAACTGTTCGATCGAGGCTAACAGGTGCAGCCGCTTATCTTCGTTCAACAACGAGAATGTAAAATGACTAGCCTTATTCTCCAGGACCACTTCCAGATGAAAATCTAGCCGATAACAAAAGAACATCGAACTGAATTCTTCCGATTTAAATAGCGCCTCTACCTTTTCCCTTAATATAGGCATCCATTCATCCTGCACCTGTTGGAGTGTGACCCCCTCCGTAAAACCAGGAATATCCACATCTGGTCTACGATGATCCCAATCAAACGGTTCATAGGTATCCACCCATAATCCGTCTCTCTTACAGGTAACTTTTAAATAGTTATGAATCCCCTCGTGAAGAACACTTTGGGTCTGAGTTTCGGCGATGCGCTTTTGCTCAGAAGCGTATGTCTGGTCAATCTCCTCCAAAATTGGATCGATGTAGGCTTGCACCCCTGATGTCATGCGATGTGATCCCCCTTTGTACCCTGACAAATTGTAGTTCTTGCATAATTAAGATAGACTAATCTTTAACTATTTTATTTCCTGATTATAGCATATCTCTCATTTACATTTGGACTCCATCCCTATAGATTGAGTGCCGGAAAGCAGGTATATTCTACATGTATTGGGTTTCCACACAACACACCCCAGTGGCTGCTGATGAACTGACAAGCTTCGAACATACCTATGGCATAACTTTGCCCACTCCCTATGCTTCATTTCTCACCCGCTACGGGCCAGGCACTTATTGCGGTCTGCTAGTGATCGAACGACCTGATCCCCTACTACTGCAAGCCTATGCGGAGTACGAACTGTGGTCACATGATGATAACTGTCCGATCACCGCGCAACAGCTCGGCGAGTGCGTGGTGATTGGCAGCTCCATAGATGGGGATTTCCTAGCGGTGCACCCTCAGGTCAAAGGTTTGCTGTGGCTACCGCGACATGCGGAGGTCATTACTAAGAAGCCATTCGATGTTCAGGCCCCATTTACAGATACACTGGAGGATATCCTACGGGATGAATTCGGAAGAATAGAGCCATTCCCTCGTTATTTCGAACCTATCAGTCTGGATAGAGCCGCAACATTTCTGCTATTTAATCCACCGGAGACGGCGGAAGCTTACAGTTCAGCCATCCCGAACGATCAAGCCTTGCAAATAGCTCCAGCCTCTATACAAATATTGGCTCAGCGTTTTAAGCAGCATTTTGACTCAAATCTATGGATTGAAAACGAGCATATCTGCTTGGCTTTTCTTCAGTCTCTTGGCGGATACGTACGTTTCAATTATGCATATGGACGCGAAGTGGCGATCATTTATGAACCTAAGGCGATAGCCCTACATGATGAAATTCTATCATTCTTGCAAAAAGAACATTGCCAGGTTGTAGAGTAAGAGGAGGACAAATACAGATGACAGTACATTTTGCACATATCTTAGACAAGCTCGGAGGGATCGCTGATCGTCTGAGACAAGGTGGGATGCCTGACGTGGTATACCAATGGACGAAGGGGATTTCCGAAGAGGAACTGATTGAGCTGGAGGAACGGTTGCAGACCCCTTTGCCTGCCTCTTTGTCTGAATTAATAAAGCGGTGTGGCAGCTTACATTTGCTATGGTGCCTCCCTCAACACTGTATTGTAGCCGATGAAGCGGATTGTTCATATGAAAGCGGCAATGACCTTAAACAAGAACCGAATATCCTTGACGATATTACAGGAGAATTTGGCTGGAATCATGAGTATATAAGCTATTTTACATCCTATGGAGAAAACACCGACTCAGCAGCGAACGAACAACGATATCTAATTTTAAACTACAACGGTGCCGGTGATCCGATCCTGCTGGATAGAGCGACATCCGCAATAGAGCCAGCAGTGTTCTGTTATGAGCATGAGTTGGACCAGTTCACGCTGCTCGCAGAAAGTCTACCTGCCTATATAGAAACCATGCTTGCCTTGTACGGGTTATGGCTGTGGGATTGGTCTAACGTGTCAGACGAGCATGGTATTCAACTAGACAGCCCGCCGTTGCGGTTGTGGCAGCGCTGGTTGGACACGTTCTGTACGATGAAGCTGGAGGATGCCCAGTCGCTGGAAACACTGATCCTTTACACCACCATGCATGGCGTAGATCACCCAGCTGTACTCCATGCTTTTCAAGCCTATGATCCAAAGGATATTTTTCTTGCCTGGAAGCAGCGCATTCAGCATAATCCAGCTCCATTTGCTACATGGGCATTTTTTATTGGGGAGACCGCAGGGATTGGGGCTGCTGATTGGGTCCGCTCTTTATGGAAGCCGGACACGAACGCTGCGCAAGCCTGGAATCCGTCCGCTTCAATTAACATACACGCTGAGAGGGCATTTGTACCGACACGTGCCTATCTATCCGCCCGCTGTCTGCCCGAGCAGGAAGGATTGGAGAATGTTTATGATGATCTGATGCAGCATACGGGAAAGGATGGCAAATTAGATGGATACACTGTTAGCGGGCAGTTACAGCATTTTCATTCACCACAGGTCATTGACTGGATGCGGGACAAGGTCAATCATCCGGTCGATGGCTGGGCAATCCTGTTCGCCTACTCCCGTCCTGCAGCTGAGCAGGTGATTGAATGGCTATCTGGTAGTGAGCTTCATCAGAAAATTGCAACCGAAGCGCTGGATATCATGATTCAGCGCGATCTGCTGCCCACTCTGGAAGCAGACGTTTGGGCTAGCATCTCAAACCTGCTTCATGCTTCTTTACAACTCGTGATGCTTAAAAAAGATAAACGTCGCATTGAAGCCGTGCTTGAACAGCTTTCAGATTTGAACCTTCGTTAACATCGGAATCGACGTATGCAGACTTGCATGTAGGGGATGTGAGGATAAAAAAATTAGCCGCTGCATCAGCGGCTTAATCCTCGAAAAAAAGTATCTATAGTAAATGAAATCAATTCATCATTTGATTTGGCCATAGGAAGCTCAAAATTCAGGAGGAGAGAAGTCAGTCCGTGCAACATACTCCATACGGATCTAGCAATCAGGTGCTCATCCCCTTGAATGATACACCCCTCCTCCATAGCAGCTTTGAGTCCGGTCTCAAGCAACTCAAACCCTTTAAAGCGCCCACTGTCTATGAGGCTAACCAAGCTTACAGATTCGAGGTCGCTGATAAACAGGATGTTGTAGTATTCCGGATTAGCCGTGCCGAAACGGACATAAGCATCAGACACTGTTTTCAGGGAGTCCAGCGCATCCAATCCCGCAGCCTGTGCTTCCTCGGCACGCTGCTGAAGAGCCTTCAGGAACAAAGCATTCCCTTCTAGCAGCAGTTCACGGACAACCGCTTCCTTATTGGAAAAATAATGATAAATTGTTGTTGGTGAATATTCGATCTGATCCGCAATTTTACGCATGGAGACTTCAGCATACCCTTGATTCAAAAAGAGCGAGCGGGCAGCCTCAATGATTTTTCGGCGAATCTCACTGCTTTCACGTTCTCGGCGTTTGATATGTTTCATGAATAGATATACATGCCCTTTCTGCCTATCCCAATTTGGCGGCAATACGATCAGCTTCCATTATACCCGAGTTCATAGCTCCTTGAAACCCGCCCCCGGGCTGTGTCCAGGCCCCTACCAATGACAGACGGTTCACTGCTGATTTGTGCTTTAGTCTGTTTATACCAGACTGCCGGACTGTTTGTGCATAACCATAAACAGCTCCGCCGGGATTAGCGGTATAGCGCTGCATTGTGCGTGGTGTGCCCAACTCGGCCACCACCACCTTGCTGCTAAAACCAGGATATAGCTGTTCAAGACGCTCCAATATTTGCTGTGTCACTACTTCTTTTTTGGCTTTATATTCGGGCCTTGCGCTAGGCCAATTCTCCAATCTATCCAAAAAAGTTACGGCGATGACACCCTTCCCCGGTTCATTGAGCGTAGGGTCCAGAGCGTTATAATTAGTGAGCGTCCAGTTGCCTTTCGTATACTGGCCGCTCATCATGGCTTCATAATCCGTCTCCGAATCCGGCTCGTTACATAGGATTAAGTCTTCTTCGGTGATTCCAAGCTCGCGAGGCTCGCATGATAGTCCTAGGTACAGCTGAGTGAGAGATGTGCCAGTCTCTAGTTTGGTTACAGCCTCCAGCTCACGACGGGCGGCATTATGATCCTCCAGCAGACGGCCATAGGTATGATGAGGACTGATACCAGACACAACCCAGTTGGCTTTATATACATCCCCCTTTTTCAGACAAACACCAACTGCCTTACCGCGTTCAAGTATAATCTCTGACACCTGGCTGCGCAGGTGGACTTCTCCTCCAGCTGATTGAATAGCATCGACCAGCGCATTGGATAAAGCCTGTGCCCCTCCCTGAATGTAATACGTTCC
>NZ_JCAJRU010000141.1:0-13719 GCF_059447605.1 Paenibacillus sp. N119s
GATAATGCCATTGTGGAATTGCATGGACAGCAGACATATTCACCGTCGCCCCCACAATTTGAAAGCCGGTAAATACCGGGACATTAAAACCACGAAAGCCAAAAAACAGGCCTGAGATGAGATAACTAATAACAAATACGGCCAAAATGATGAGCGATACGAACATATACAGTGTCAGCAGCTTGCTCAGTAGTATTTTCCACCGCCTGACCGGCCGAGTCAGCAACATTTTTATCGTGCCTGTCGTCCGTTCTCCTGAAACCAGATCCGAGGCAATGGCCATGATCAATAACGGAACGAACAGGTTTATGGAATTATCCATAAACTCTCTGGTAAAAGTGACTCCATTCGGCTCGTTAGGATTCACGTCATTTTCTAAATAATATTGCATCTGCTGCACAAAGACACGGCGGTAGGTCTTCCATTCCTCTGGAACCCTATCGCTGCCCAGCGAGTTTTGGTTATCGGTAATGGCCTGACGTAGCTCAAGCCGCCAATCATTGCCAAATTTTTCGCGATTGTTTTGTGCCACTTTCATCTGAGCATACGTAAAAATCGGCACAAGCACCAGCAAAACAAGTAAAATGACATAAAATCGTTTCTTCTTGATAATTTTTAGGGTTTCATTTTGTACGAGCGGTAAAATATTATTCAAGTATCTCACCTTCCGTCATTTTCAGGAATAGTTGCTCCAGCGTAGGATTGATTTTGGTTACACCTTTAACGGAAATACCGGAAGCTGTCATGTGTGCGACCAGCTCCGCAATATGCTCTTCATCCATTTCTGTAAAAATAGCATCGACTCCGCTAGCTGCAACAATACTGTCATCAATGAATTCATCGACATTCGTAATTATTTGCACATACGGAGAATTTTGCAATAGGGCAAGGCCCTGATCGCGAGGTTCTAGCTGCCATACTGCCATATGCGAGTGGGTCTCAACCAGCTCCCGCACCCCACCAACAGCTAGCACCTTGCCTCGACTTATAATTGCCACACGATCACATAGCAACTGGATCTCGCTGAGCAAATGGCTGGAAACAAATACAGCCATACCTTCTGCCGCCAACAAACGAATAAAGGCTCTCATCTCTTTGATTCCCTTAGGGTCTAGCCCGTTCGTCGGTTCATCCAAAATGAGCAGCTTTGGTCTGCCAAGCAAGGCTTGAGCTATACCAAGACGCTGACGCATCCCTAGTGAATATGTACTTACCTTATCATGGATGCGACGATCGAGCCGAACCAACTCAACCACTTCGCGAATACGCTGTTCATCTACACCAGGCTGCATCCGGGCAAAATGCTCTAAATTCTCCCATCCTGTCAGGTAGCTGTACACCTCTGGATTTTCCACAATAGAACCAATATGCTGTAAAGCCTGCTCAGGGTCAC
Source organism: Paenibacillus sp. N119s (assembly GCF_059447605.1). Classification (NCBI taxonomy): domain Bacteria; kingdom Bacillati; phylum Bacillota; class Bacilli; order Caryophanales; family Paenibacillaceae; genus Paenibacillus; species Paenibacillus sp. N119s. Next base: position 1,394 of record NZ_JCAJRU010000141.1, read on the forward strand.
GATTTACATTATGACCGCATATGGTAATGGTCCCTTCCGTAGGCTTAATTAAATCAACTAGCATACGAATAGTCGTCGTTTTTCCAGCACCATTGGGACCGAGAAATCCGAAAATTTCACCCGCGCGGACGTCGAACGTTACATCATGAATGATCATTTTGCGTTTAATGCGTTTCTTAACATGCTGAACAGAGAGCACGGTTTCATTATTGCTGCTGTCTCTGTCTGTGCTACCAACCTGAATGGAGGAATGAAGACGGGACGCTGCATCCATAGATGACGATTCTTTGGTTACCACAGCATCGGTCTTGTCAGCAGATTGGATGCTCATTACTTATTCCCTCCCTTTTTCGCTTCTGCAGGTTGGCTACTTGTAGACTGTTGTTTTTGATCGACATGATCAGATTCCTTCGTGGCGGTAACAGCAAATCCTTGTGCGATACGTTCAGCGATGGCCTGGTAGCCCTGGCCGTTTGGGTGAAAATGATCGGAAGATAAATAGACAGGCAAATTTTGCTGAAATAAATCGAATGTCGGAACCAACGTCATGTTACTATTTTGGTTGGTAATGGCCATGGCGGCCATATTCCATTCAGTTACTACAAGATTACCGGGAATTTTCATTTCCTTCAGGTCACTAAATGGATTATATAATCCAACATAGATGATTTTAGCATGGGGATTGATTTTTCCTACCTTTGTCAGTACCTTTTGCAGACGCTTGGCTGCATCAGGAAGGGCTTTGCGCAGACCACTGAGTGTAGGCGGCTCCTTTCCCGTTTGGGCAGCCTGAGCGCCCTGGAACAAATCATTTCCGCCAATGGAAACTATAATCACATTAGCTTTCTTCAGTACATAAGACACACCTGGCTCATCCAGCTTGGTTAAAAGTCCTTGGGTCGTCAATCCATTAATCCCCAGATTATTGATGAGCTGTGCCTTATGTCCTTCCTGATCATTTAATAAAGTCACCGACCGACGCACAAAACCACTTCCGGAGTCATCCCCCGTTCCTTTGGCTAGCGAATCTCCAATGGCAGCTACGCGCAGCTCTCCCGCCTGAGCAGTAGCCGATGGTGCAGTTTGTGTCTGCGATGAACCGGAATGTACAGGCTGAGTACTTACCAATGGCTCTGGAACTGTGATGCTTCGTATTGCTGCAATAAATCCATACATTAATAGCAGTGTGGCGGCAATGGAAACGGAACCGACAGACCGCCAAATCCATTTTGATGAATTCACTCGTGTTCCCTCCTGATAGCTTGGTGAAATAAACATAAAGCTTCTTATGTCATTTTGCAAATAAACCGATCTGATTCAAGCGAAACATAACATTTGGAATCTCACATCATTTTCCATGAACATACTAAAAAAGGATGACAAATTGCCACCCTTTTATCCTTTTTTTGTGCTAACAACCTTCCCTCTGATCAGCAGTGAAATGAAAGGGACTATTTACTATCAGGAATAAAACTTCTGATCCATTGTCCAAAACTGCCCGGATTTCTGCTTTGGATCAGTACTGTTCCTTCACCGCGAAAACGACAGACAAGGGCTTCCCCACTCGTTACGCTGGACAACCAGCCTTTGGATGCTTTTTCAATTCTATAATCCATATAATCCGGCCATGCCACCAGATGAGCATTATCAATAATGCGCTCCTCTCCTGGCGCGATATAAATGGGGTGAATGGCTCCATAAGAGGATAGGAATACAGTACCTCGACCACTGATTTCGACAATAAAAAAACCTTCACCGGAAAATAAGCCTTTCATCAGGTTTTGCATTTTAGTGCTAACCTCAATCCCTTCCGTACAGGCCAAAAAACCGTCCTTTTGGACCAACAGCCTATATGTGCCGTCCAGTTCCACTGCTTGTACATCCCCTATGCTTGCGGGGGCTAGCAGTACTTCAGCGGGTCCCCGGGCTGCCCTCAGTTCTTGAAAAAAGAATTTTTCTCCGCTCAGCATTCTGCCTAAACCACGTAACAGCCCACCGTCTACCGTCCCCTTTATATCTACACTGGAAGACATGGAAACCATCGCTCCCATTTCTGCTTTAATAGTTTCTCCGGGGTTTAGCCGTACCTTAAGCATAGCAAAGGCACCTTCATGCACGATTTCATAGCTCATATGTTCACCTAGCTTTCAAAAGTAGTCTGATCCATCCAGCTTACTGTTATCATACTATAACCATGTCCCTTATGTCTTTTCAGGTATAAAACAATGATTATGCTTGAAGAGACATGAGTGACATCAAAAGACCCGCTGAGCATTGTCAGCGGGTCTCACCATTAGCGCTACGTCACGATCTGTTCATTCACAGCGAATAACGTTTGCAACATCATTTTTTCTATCAACTTAGTTACGTGTGAACTCTTGTACCCAATATCCATTGTAGTAAGCTACACCAATTTGTGTATATTCTGCCTTCAAAATATTTTCACGATGTCCCTGACTATTCATCCAAGCAGTCATTACTTCTTGTGGTGTTTTTTGTCCCATTGCAATATTCTCACCTGCATACGTATAAGTTACACCAAATTTTTTCATCATATCAAATGGTGAACCATACGTCGGAGAGGTATGGGAAAAGTAATTATTCGTGCTCATGTCCTTCGCCTTCGCTAAGGCTACTTCTGTGAGCTTTGCATTAGATGTGAGAGGCTTCAGACCTTTTTGGCTGCGTTCGTTGTTTACCAGCTTTACAACCTCGGCTGCAAATTGAGACTTGCTGAGTTGCGCATTAGAATCTGAAGACTGACCTGTGCCTGAGTTGGTGTTTTGTTTTTGTGTCTGTTGCTTGTTAGCAGAGTTTGAAGCATTTTGGCTACCCTGATTCGTCGTTTGCTTGCCAGAAGAAGGATTCGCTGTTTTTGTAATAGCCTTGTCCGGATCAGTACAATCCTTAATGACTGTCTTCGTTATTGTCGTTGTCCCGTTGGACATATTGACTGTGTACCCGTTATTTTGAAACCATTGTTGTAATTGAGCAGACAAATCGTCAGCTGGTGAAGCTGATGCCGGAACGATGAATCCTGCGGATAAAACGGCGCTTAGGCTTCCCATCACCAGTGTTTTTTTCAACATATTCTTCATTTCGTCATCTCCTTGTTGTATATGTGCCTTGTTGAGAACGTCTCAGGTTACAACTTTGTAATCATTACTCTAGCAGTATATCATGTTTTATAGCATCAGCAAGGGTATAAAAGTTGGAAAAAAAATAGCCCTGTTCGGCAATGGCCGACAGGACAAAGTTAAAAATAGTGAGGCTTTAAGTACTAGATTATTGTTACAGGCTGATTATCTAAGCTTTTTGCTGAAACGATAGCCTTGCTTTTCAAAGCCGATTCGATTGTAGAAAGCACGGGCCTCTACTTGTTTGATGCGGTTATTCGCTCCAGTAATGAATAAATGGTAGCAGCCTTGCGCACGCCCCCACTCCTCACCACAAGCAACCAACCGCTTGCCAATGCCTTCGCCGCGATACTCCCCGCTCACGACCAGCATGGTGATTTGTACGGCAGGATCAGGATAAGCCAAGCTTTGAGCCGTATGCATGCCGATTACACCGACAACACGACCATCCATTTCTGCAACCATCATATTCGCTTGGCTGTCCTCTTGCGTTGTTCCCATAACTTCTTTCATAACACCACAAGTCATGGGGTATCCAACTTCTCTGAGTAGTCCGGTTACGGCTTCGCAATCGCCAAGCTCTACGGAACGAATCGTCAGTACTGGAATCATCACACTGTTAGACATGATTTACCTCCACTTTCAGCATATTGGCAGCTTCTTTGGCTGTCTTCCGTGCTGTTTCCACATCTTCTGCAGCGCTAAGCGCTACAGCCATCCGGCGTCCCGGCTTGGTTTCAGGCTTCCCGAACACTCGCACCTGTGTCCGGGGTAGCAATAATGCATCATGCAGACCGCTTATTGAAAAATCGCGTGTAGCCACTTCTGCCTTCAAGGTAGCTGAAGCACCTGGTGTAAGCAGCGTAACGGATGGCACCGGGAAGCCGAGAATCGCCCGAACGTGAAGCGCAAATTCAGACAAATTCTGCGTAATCATGGTCACCATACCAGTATCATGCGGACGCGGGGATACTTCATTGAATATGACGCTATCAGCCGTTAAAAACAGCTCTACGCCAAACAATCCGTAACCACCCAGTTCATCCGTAATCGTACGGGCAATATCCTGTGCCTCCGAAAGCTGCTTGTCCGTCATGCCATGAGGCTGCCATGATTCGACATAATCCCCATCTTTCTGAATGTGGCCAATCGGTGGGCAAAAAGTCGTACCTGATACCGATCTGACGGTCAATAAGGTGATTTCGCTCTCAAATGGGACAAAAGCTTCAACAATGACACGTGTCGTTTTGGCACGTGCGCCTTCCAGCGCAATATTCCAGCAGGATTCTGCGTCTTCGAGTGTCCGGCATACAGACTGCCCTTTACCCGACGAACTCATCAAGGGTTTGACCACGCACGGTGTGCCCAGCTCTTGAACCGCCGACCGTAACTGCTCAAAATGATCTGCAAAACGGTAGGCAGCAGTCGGAAGCTGTAACTTCTCGGCAGCCAGCCTGCGGATACCCTCCCGGTCCATCGTAAGACGGGCGGCCCGGGCCGTTGGTACTACGTGAAATCCCTCTTGCTCTAATTCTTCCAAAGCACCCGTAGCAATAGCTTCGATTTCAGGTACAATTATGTCGGGCTGTTCCTTGCGAATTAGTGCTTTCAACGCCTCAGCATCCTGCATGTCCAGACAGTGAGCGCGATGGGCCACCTGCATTGCTGGAGCCAGCTCATAGCGATCAACAGCAATACATTCCACGCCAAGCCGCTGAGCTTCAACAATGACTTCTTTTCCCAATTCGCCGCTACCCAGCAGTAACATCTTCTTAGCCTTGGCAGAAAAAGGAGCACCCCACATCTTGAACTCTTCCCCCTCTGATGATATTGCTCTGATCTCTTTTCATCTTTATTTTCAGGGTTTAGCTCCAAGAATGCAATAGTGCTCGGCACGAAAATTTACAAAAAACGCGATTTTTTGATCTTTTTTTTACAAAAATCTGAACTGTGCTTCCACCAGCCCCCGATATATTCCATGTTTTTTCATCAATTGTTCATGATTACCACTTTCCTGGATTTCCCCATGGTCCAGCACAACAATATGATCAGCATTCCGGATGGTGGACAAACGGTGTGCGACCATAAAAGAAGTTCTACCTTCCAATAGCACCTGCAGAGCTTCTTGAATTTTCAGCTCCGTTTCCGTATCAATGCTGGCTGTAGCCTCATCCAGAATAAGAATTCGCGGATTAGCCAATAAGGCACGAGCAAAGGATAAGAGCTGACGTTGGCCCATGGACAACATCCCCCCACGCTCCTCTACTTCTGTTTCGTAGCCATCTGGTAGCTGAACAATGAACTCATGAGCATTGACTGCCTTCGCAGCCGCTTCAATTTCCTCATCTGTCGCATCCAAACGACCAAATCGGATATTATCGCGTATTGTCCCCGAAAAAATAAATGTATCCTGAAGCACGATGCTAATCTGGCTGCGCAGGCTCTCTACCGTGACATCTCGCACATCATGGCCGTCAATGGTAAGTCGCCCTGATGTAATGTCATAAAAACGGCTGAGCAAATTAATAATGGTACTTTTACCTGATCCGGTATGACCCACAAGCGCTATGGATTGCCCCGCCTCGACAGAAAGATTAATACCTTTAAGCGCCTGACGTCCCTTTTCATATTCAAAAACGACTTTTTCAAATTGGATATCCCCCCGAATAGGCGGCAAGACTTTTGCTCCCGGTTTGTTCGCAATATTCGGCTGTTCATCCATGAATTCAAAAATTCTTTCTGACGAGGCCATTGCAACCAGCAGCTGATTATACATTTGGCCCAACCGATTAATCGGCTCCCAAAAGTTCCCTACATAGTTGGCAAACGCAACCAGCAAGCCCACCGTAAGCTGATCTGTCTGAATTAGATGAGCTCCAAACCAGAACAGCACAAGCGTACCAAACCCACCGGTAATATCAATAAGTGGGCCAAAGACCTGATTCATGGCAGAAGCCTTATCCCACGATTTTTTACTGGAGCTGTTCATATCGTCGAAATATGCCATGTTTTCCTGTTCCTGCGTATACGCTTGTGTCACACGGATTCCCTGAATGGATTCATTCAAGTGAGAGTTGATGCGCGAGTTCTTCATGCGTACTTCCTGCCAGGCGCGACGGATGCGTACACGCAGCTTGGTCGAGATCAAAAACATAATCGGAACGGTCACAACCACCGCCAAACCGAGCTTCCAGTTAATAAGCAGTAAAATAACAATAATTCCGAGAAGCTGTACGCAATCAATGAGGACATTCACTGCACCGTTCGTAAAAAGATCCTGTAGCGAGTTAATGTCATTCGTCACACGTACTAATACAGAACCCGCCGGTCTTTTATCAAAAAAGTTAAACGAAAGCTTCTGAATATGCTTGAACAAATCTTCTCGCAAATCGTAAATAACCCGTTGGCCAATAATATTGGTGAATTTAATGCGGTACGTATTGGCTGCCCATTGAATTAAATACAACAAGAGCACGGCACCTGTGATAAGCAATAGTAACTTTACGCTCGGCAGTGCAGGCCATGCGGGAGCAATGGCCTTGTCAATGGCCAGACTGATCAAATATGGAACCGTCAGCTTAGTAATCGTGCCAAGAATCATCATGACTAGAAGAATCGGCAGAATCTGACGGGCATAAGGTTTCATATATGCTAGCAAACGTTTGAATTCCACCCAGTTAAACGGTTTGTCAATAACCTCATCATCTTGATAGACAAAGCGCTCATTGATCGGCTTTTTTAACGGCTTAGCTTTTTCTACTGGGATATTCATGGTCTCACCTGCCCTTCGGATACACCGTCTGGAGCCTCCGCTATGTAATCGGCGTATTGAATATGATACACATCTTGATATGGTCCTGCGGTAGAAATGAGCTGTTCATGGGTTCCCCGTTGAACGATTCGTCCTTCCTCAAGCACCACGATTTCATCGGCATGACGAAGCGAGGAGATTCGATGAGCGATAATAAACGTTGTGCGTCCACGCATAACCTCTTGAAAACCTGACTGAATTTCATGCTCCGTTTCCATGTCAACCGCACTAGTGGCATCATCCAGTACGAGTATTTTCGGATTTTTGAGTAATGCGCGCGCGATGGCGATCCGTTGTTTCTGCCCTCCAGACAGGCCCAAACCACGTTCACCGACGACAGTGTCATATCCCTGCGGTAATTCAGTTATGAATTCATGCGCCTGAGCCAGCTTGGAAACACGTATGATGTCATCCATACTGACATGACTTAATCCATATGCAATATTGTTGCGTATAGAAGACGAGAACAAAAATGTTTCCTGAAACACAGACGAAATTTGAGCACGTAAATCACGAACTTTCAACCGGCGTATATCTTTGCCATCTAACTTGATGCTTCCCGCGTTCACATTATAAGCTCGCATAAGTAGTTGAATAATGGTCGACTTCCCGGACCCCGTTCCTCCTAAAATGCCAATGACCGATCCCGGTGGCGCATCCAGATTAATGTCAACAACAGCAGGCAGCTTATTTCCATAAGCAAAGGTTACATGTTCAAACGTCACATGTCCCTTCACTTGATCGGTATTAAGTGTAAGTGCATCAGCTTCATCTATTACATCTATGGACTGATTCAGCAGCTCCAAAACCCTCTCACCGGAAGCTTTGGACTGCGTATAGTTATTGATATGAAAGCCAATGCTCCAGATGGGGCCAATAATATACCAAATTAAGCTAAAGAAGGCGACGAGTTGCCCCAAGGTCATTGACTTCTGTATAACCAGATACCCACCCATTCCCAAGAGAAGAACCACACTGACCGAGGCAATGAGTTCCATAGCAGGAAAAAATCTACTCCATAAGGAAGCGGCCTGAATTTGGTTACTTTTGTACTGCTCATTGCGTACGGAAAATTTTTCAACTTCATAGGATTCGCGAGCAAAAGATTTAACAGTTCGCACACCTGTTATATTTTCTTGTACCGCTGTCGTCAGGGCGCTGAGAGCAATTCGCATTTCCTGAAAGGTGGGATGAATCCGAGATTCAAACTTGAAAGTGACGAAGAGTAGCAATGGCATGCTGATCATCGTAAAGAGGGTGAGCTGCCAATTAATATACAGCATCATAATAGAGCCGAATACGACCATCAGTAGCACATTGAGGAGCTGGGCAAAACCAAATCCGATAAAGTTGCGAATCGCCTCCAAATCACCAGTCAGACGGGACATAAGATCCCCTGTTTTGGCAGTGTCATAATATCTGAAGGACAGAAATTGCAGCTTCTCGTAGCAGGCATTGCGAAGTCGATACGCCAAATAGTTGCCTAGCCGTCCACCAAAAAAACCATGTAAAAATTGCATAAATCCTTTGATAATCACGACTCCCAGTACAGTCAGAGCCAGAACCGGGACTTTGTCGAAGTCACCGGGGATGATAGCGTTATCAATAAGCCGTTGGAGCAGGTTCGGATACACCAGTCCGAGGGCCGTCGCTATCGCAAGGCATAGAATGGAAAGAAATAGATAATGTCTCCTCTCACGAAAAAAAACTTGCAGTTGCCTGAGCACTTCCATGTCAAGTCCCTCCATTAGTTGCACGACGTTGTTATATGGCTTAGTGAAGTTTACCATCCGTATTCCCAGGCGGCAAAGAGGATAATAGGTCGTTTTCAGGCAGGTTCGCAATTGGCAAGTGATTAGACAAATTAAATCGCTTTCTTATCATTGAATATGGCTATTTCCTCAGTTTTCCTGTCTTTTTGAAGTATGCTTAAAACACCGGATTGTCCCACAACCCGGTGTCCTGACCTTACGGCCATCATAAATATATTTATATGGATTCCAAAGCCGCAATCTGACTAGCAAGCTCTTCCCAAACTTGTGGCTCCTCACCACCCTTAAGTGCATGCTCCATGCCACGAGTCGTCTCCAGCATTTGCTCGCGAAGCTGTGCTTTCTGACATGTTTGTTCTTCTTGCATCATTGCAATGTAAAAAGAAGCCATTCGCTCTCGCTGCTGCTCCACAGCTTCCCCGATTAGCTGGCGCAATATAGGCTCTAATCTGGTTTGTAAATTCGCGCGTCCCGTTCCTTCAAAAAATAGCTTTGGATTTTTAAAGCTATTCCAATAATCCTTCCACTGAATGGAATCCTGCAAGGAAATATCGATTAGCTCGGGAACAGCCCATGCTCTGAATTCAGGAACTGTGCAATCTAATCCATTTAACTGATGGTTCATGTGATCTACGCACTCTTGTATAACCTTGCGCACCAAGGCTTGCCCCGTTTTTTCCAGTCTGAGTGTGGTTGCCAATAGTTCCTGAGACAGCTCCAATTCGATCAATCGCAGCAGCTCACGACCACAAGATGCAAAGGCCGAACGAAGATCACCTACTCCTTCACGCAGGACAGATGGATGAAACGCTTCAGCCATAAATTCACCCGTTCGGTAGGCAAGCCTTTGACGTACATGATACAGCAGTTCATCAGTTTCGTCCGACAACACAGATTTACCATGGCTGCCGGTTGAACCAAGGAGCACCTCCTCCAGCTCCCCACAAATTCGGGTTAATTGCTCTAATCGGACCTCACGCTCCTCAGCGCTATACCGAGCATCAGCAGCATGTTGTTCTATCCGGTTCCGCAGCCGTCCCAGCTCCTGCATAGCAGATGTAATGGACAAGCCTGCCAACTCTTCGGCTGCAAATGCCGAAAAGTCATTTTCAAACGCATCAAATCGTGAAGCTGAACGCAGTGAAACCTCTCCCTGCTCGGCGGCTTCCAACGCCAGCATGCTGGAAAGCGGATAAATACGCGGCTTGCGGATTCCGTTGGCTTGAAGCTGTTCCTGAACATGCTGAGTTACAGAATGTAGTTCTTCTTCAGAAGAAGCCAGATCGGATGCATTGACGATAAAAAATGTCTGATCCAGCGCCAATGTCTCTTTGACTCGGCCCAATTGGTTCAAGAACTGCCGGTCCCCTTGTGTAAACGCATGGTTATAATAGGTCACAAATACAAGGGCGTCTGCATGCTTCATATAGTTGAAGGTCACGCCCGTGTGCCGTGCATTTACAGAGTCGGCACCTGGCGTATCTACCAGCACGATGCCCTGACGAGTCAGAGCGCAATCATAATAAAGGTCGATATGCTCCACGAAGCATGACTTGCGCTCGGATGCGACAAAATCTCGATATTGCTCTAAATTTACCTGAAGCTGTTGCCCTAGCAAGCTTTCAGCTTCTTCCCATCCAGCTGCAGCAGCTTTTAAAAAACTGTAATGAGGCCTTCCCGCAGGATGAATGCCTTCCGGTGATAACGCATTTACGGCTTCTTGCCAGCCTACAGATGCTGGTTCGCCCAATCCTAATAGCCGAAAAGAGTATCTAAGATCTTCTCGCAACGCATCCGCTGACTTCATATGGACGTCAGCCGTGGCATGGCGTTCATGACTTGTAGGCGCCATAATGCGGTTAATCGCCGCTGTCGTCGGATGCGGAGATACGGGCAATACTGCTTCGCCCAGCAAAGCATTGGCGAAGCTGGATTTGCCGGCGCTGAACGCTCCGAATAGCGCCAGTGTAAACCGCCCGCCCTCCAGTGCAGCGGCGCGTGTATGCAAATCCCGAACAGCCGCCTGCATGGCAGGGTACGGGCCTACCAATGCAGCGGCGGCTTTCAATCGTGCCGCTGCTGCATCCAGCCGCGTACGGCGGCCACCTGCGGCGGACTGTGCTGTGGCGGCCGCATCCGCCCGTGGCTGCACCGAAGCGTCGTGCGAGCCAGGGATGGCTGGTCGCACGGCACCCGTTGCTGCCGCAGCTGGCGGTACAGCAGCGGCCATATCAGGCGCAGGAGCAGGCGTGTCCGCACGGGGCAACCCGTCAGGTGCGGAAGCCTGCGGCAGCAGGCTTCGCAGCAGGTCGGCGTGCGAAGCCAAAGCTTGCACGCGAGTGCTATAGCGGCTCGCCGCGTCCGCCTGCGCGAGCAACGCAGTGCGCGCATTCGCGAGAGCCTCGCGGCGGGCTTCGACCCGCACTGCAAGCTGGGCCAGCAGGCGGTCTACCAACGCCAGCGCCTTGCGGCGGCAATCAGCGGTCACAGCAGCGCGTAGGTCCTTGCAATAGTTCAGCGTATACTCCGGAGACAAAGCATTTTCCTTTACTGTCTGCTCTATCAGTTGCCGATCCATTACAGGACGGATGTCATCCAGCTTCTGCTCCATCTCAGCGGTCCACAGACCTTGAGTCACTCCCCAAGACCTCAGTAAATCACGCACATGAGGCAACAACTGTCCCTCCACCTGATCGGTCAGCATCCCTGCCAGCCGGTCCAAACGGCGTTCCTTTTCTCGTTCAGTCTTTCCTCCAGCAAACCATAGTCCTGTTTTAAAGCCCGGTTTGCGGCTCTCTAAATATTCGCCCGCTGCTTCACGTAGCTCTGCAGGCGTGAGATGTGCGTGTTCTAATAGATGATCCAGCTCTTGACGCAGCCGTTTATGCTCCTGCTCTGGAAGCATCCTCCAGTGTTCATCTTCTTGCTGCAAGGTTTTCTGCTCTATGTCTAAGCGCAAAATGGCTTCTTCTCCACCCGCTTCTTTTAGCAGTGTGTTTAGTTCCTCTTCTTCAGCGGTTTGCACCGTCTCCACATGCTGCTCTACCAAATGGTGCATGGAGGACACTAAACTATATCCCAATAACTCTGTTTTGCGCTCCAACAATTTCGGAATCAAACGCGTCAGCTGCTCCCATTGATTCCACGGGTGATTCTGCTCCTTCAAGGAAGTAAACAGAATGTCTGTGTAATGTACCTGCCAGGCATGAAAACTGTTTTCCACCTCATTACGATAATGTGTAAATGATAGCTCCCGCTCTCGGTGTTTATCGATTTGATTGATGATCAAATATAACGGCTTGCCCCAATCCGACAAACTTTTGGCAAAGGACAAATTATTTTCAGATTGAACATGATTGTAGTCCATTACATAAAAAACAATATCAGCCCAATGTAAAGCTGAATGTGTCGCCATCGCGTGTCCGTGGTCTGTGGAATCTACGCCGGGTGTATCCAGCAGCACTCCTCCGCCAGATAATATCGGAATTTTCTCCCATACTTCAACGAATTCATAGGCTCCACCATTTTTACAATACTCAGCAAGCTCAGATAAGGAGGCTTCCACGATTTCCGGCTCCGGGTTTTCCAATGATTGGGCTGGATGAA
>NZ_JCAJRU010000142.1:0-13708 GCF_059447605.1 Paenibacillus sp. N119s
AAAGCTGCAGCTAAATGCAAATAGGGTTCACCGTATTGTACTCGGGGGTTAATGTCCAGTGCTTTGAGTAAATGTCGTTCTCCATCCTCCAGATGGTTTGTGTGTACTTCAGCCGTACCCCGCGCATTCCAATAGTCTGCTGAATCTTCATATCGGGATTGAATTTCCGATAGCAGCTCCAAAGCCTGATGATATTTCTTGCTCTCGATCCAAATACGAGCCAACTCGAACTTGGCAGCCACATCGTTGATGTTTAATACAATCTGCTGACGCAATCGCGCTGCATTACGTCTTCTTTGCCATGGTTTGCTGATGCTGGGCAATACACCAACAAAGCTGCGATCCAATATATAGATCACGATTAGGAGTACGAGCATTGCTAAAAACGGGTTGCCGAGCAAACTCCATAATAGAGAGAAAATCAAAAACTTCCCAATCATTCTGCTACAATCCTCCTGTATATGCATCTATCCATACTTTCCACATTATAGCATAGGGGTAGGAGTAACAGCCAAATGATGTTTGCTACGCTAAAACCTCTTCTGTTCGGGCCCGATGTTGCGGGTTATCAATATGCGCAACCCTTTCCTTGATAATCTGGGTTTAAAATATAACCCATTTCTGCATTAGTATCTTTGACATGAATACCAACACCGCCGATCATAATTCCAGTGTTTTTCAGACATACGGCTAGTTTGTAATCTTGTCGTGGCTTTTCCTGCTGTGAGGCTAGAACTTGATGTATATACGCTTGTATCTTCTTCTGTATTGGGTCCCCATGCTGTGTGCCTAGTAACGTCTATAATTAGCATACAGATTCATGTTTTCTGCACAATCTATTAAACCTATTGAGGCAGATTTGATGGGAAAGATGCAAGATTTTGAGAGAAGGTATTAACGCTGAGGATTGAATTACGTGTTGAACAATGGGAATGAATCAATCAAAACCTTTTGCCGCCAAGACGCAAACCACAAGGGAGCGTCCGGCAAAAGGCAATCAGAAGATAATAGTTGTAGTAATGGAACAGTCTATAGTTATAGGTTACCGGCTTGTCCTAAAACATCCTGCGCGCGGTTACGAAACGTTTCTTCCATTTATCGTCAAACGTGTCAAAATGAACGCCACGTTCTTTGGAGAAAGTATGCAGTAATTTGTTGTCCCCTGCATAGATCGCCACATGGCCGATCTCCAGCCCACGCGCACTGAAGAACAGCAGGTCGCCTTTGCGCAACTCGTCCAGCCCGACTTCCCGGCCTTCTTTAGCCTGATCGTAAGAGGCACGAGGGAGGTCGATGGAGAGAGTATGCCGGAACACTTCCCCGACAAAAGAGGAACAATCAAAGGTCGATGTCTGTCCGGTTGCTGCGCCGAATTCATAAGGGGTGCCGAGAAATTTCTTCCCATAGGCGATCAGTTCATCTCCCTGCTGTTCCGCCAAGGCTGGACTGGAATAGTCACTGTATTTTGGTTTTGCCGATATGTATCCAGCCAGGTTGTCTTTCGTACGCACTTCCAGCCAGAGAGCATTGACCTCGCGGATGACCTGAACCTTTTCACCAGTCGGAATAAGCCGAAGCGAAGGGGAGGCTTCTGATGAATCCGGTTTGCTGCGCAGGTTGACCCCGGAAAGAATCGTTGTGGAAAAACCCTCTTTTTTGGAGCCGATTCGGATCGTCCGGGTTAGGGCATCCCACTTCACTGTGCTTCCCAGTGCTTCACTTACAAAACGCAATGGAATCATTGTGTTGCTCTCAACAATCTGTCCGGGAACGCTCAGGGATATCGTTTTGCCGTTTAAGTTGGCGGTGACTTCCCCGATACGATAGGTCAGCGTCGTGCTGCTTTTAATTGCTGTTACGGTTTTGCTGGTCCCGTTCCAGGAAAGCACAGCTCCTTGCGCCTCAAACAACTGCCGCATGGGAGCGAGTGTTGTCCCGTCTAGCAGTAGTGGTGGCGCAGCAAGCTGAAGTGGGTGGTCATCCACATAAACGCTTGTCACTGGAGTGAGCGGCACCGACTTGGCGTAAGACGGAGTTGCCTGGAGCAGTGTTCCTGCCAGCAGAGCCAGCAATATTTTCTTATTCATTGTCAAGCTGACATCACCTCGTTGTAAATGTGTTCACCTAAGTTGTACGAAGCTGCCTCCGATTAGTTGTGTACCAAATACTGGACTAGTCGACAAAACACATATAAACAAAAATAAAACAAAGTTATATCTGTGTTTTTATATTGAAATCAAAATTAAATAAAGATAAAATTACAAATGTGAAATGTTTCACTTTGGAATAGTTCTGTATTTAGCGAGGGATCAAAAGTGAATCCTTAGGAGGCAGATTTTTATGAGCGCACATGTATTTTTTGTACCATCTATCAATCTGATGGGAAAAGGCTGTTTGCATGAAGTTGGACCCTATATAAAAGAACTACATTTAAACAAAGCGCTGGTTGTGACGGATAAGTTTCTGATGAAGAGCGGTATTGCAGGCAAGGTTACCTCCTTGCTGGATGATATAGGTATGGACTATGCGATATATGATGAGGTCAAGCCCAATCCAACCTGTAAAAATGTGCATGATGGCGTTCAATTTCTACAAGAAAATGACTGTGACTTTTTAATTTCCATTGGCGGAGGGTCTCCACAGGATACGGCCAAGGGAATCGGCATTATTGCTACCAACGGGGGACATATAACGGAATATGAGGGCGTTCATAAATCCAAGCATAAATCGCTGCCGATTGTAGCTATTAATACAACGGCAGGAACTTCCGCTGAAATTACGATTAATTATGTTATTACGGACGAAGAGCGCAAGGTCAAAATGGTTATGGTTGACAAGAACAGCGTAGCTACGATTTCGGTCAACGATCCTGAATTAATGGTAGACAAACCCGCCGCATTAACGGCAGCTACAGGACTAGATGCGTTGACCCATGCCATTGAAGCTTTGGTTACTCCAGGTTCCTATCCTGTAACGGATGCAACTGCGCTAGCAGCGGTAGAGCTTATTTTTAGCAATTTGGCTCGTACGGTGAGCGACGGTCATGATATAGAAGCGCGAGAACAGATGGTGTATGCTATTTTCTTGGGGGGACTTGCATTTAATAATGCCGGATTGGGTTATGTTCATGCTATGGCGCATCAGCTTGGCGGGGTATATGATTTGCCTCATGGTGTTTGTAATGCCATGCTGCTACCCATTGTAGTAGAAGAGAATGCCAAGCATGTCCCAGAGAAGTTTCGTGCCATCGCTAAGGTGATCGGGTTTGAAGATAAGAGGAAAACGGATAAGGAATGTGCAGACTATGTAATTCAAAGGATCAGGAACCTGTCGAAGGAAGTGGGGATTCCCGCCAAACTTTCTGAACTGGGTGTAAATGAGGTGGATTTGGATCTGCTTGCCGAGAATTCCATGAAGGATGCTTGCGCTCCAGGCAATCCGTTCATACCTAGTAAAGAACAAGTTATCGAGATGTTTAAGAAAATTCTTTAAATAATAGGTGCAATTATTTGTTACATGCTAATAGGGCTGTCCCGGAAATGAGCGAAGAATACTGGGAGCAGCCCTTTCTTCGAATTTTCTGCTAAGAGATAGCTAGGCCAGAGATAGGGCAACCCATAACGTAGCAAGGTTAATGGTGACCTTTTGGCTTAAGTCATTACAGATTCCCATTTGCTCACTTTTTTGCTTAAGAACTGTTGAAGCTCTTCTTCGTCGCTGCTTAGCTTATAAAATAAAGAAAGAGCGACCAGAATCACGTCTGCACATTCCTCTTTGACATTGGAAATATTCAATTGCTTGTATTCGCTTCCGTTTGCATTCATATAAGACAGCATGGCTTGAGAAGTTTCTCCTACTTCTTCGGATAATTTAAGAACCATCTGCTCTAATGTCTTCTTTTCTTGGCTGCTCAAGTATTGGATTTTCTTCAAAATTTGATCCATTTAACAAGCTCCTAATTATTTTTTTAATCTTATTATAACAGACTAAAATCTAGTTCTTTGAAGTATTTCATACGTTAAAATCAGATCAGACTAAATAAACATCTTGATATATATAGATGTCTATGTAATAATGCTTGTATGTTAAAAAATAATGCAGCCGCCCTTATAGGAACCATTAGAGACTCGATCAATAAATTGATTGTATCTGAGCTCGAATCCTATGGAGTTGAAGGGATTGTACCTACTCATGGTGGAATATTGATGTTCCTGTATCAAACGGATGGACTTTCGATTAAGGAATTGACGCAAAAAATTGCTCGTCAGCAGCCCACAGTCACTGTTTTGATCGACAAGCTAGTGAAGTTGGGGTATGTAGAAAGAAAAAAAGAAAGGGAGGATAGCCGAGTTACTCTGATCTATCTTACCGAGAAGGGGAAAGAGCTGGAGCCTGTATTTGAGACGATCTCTAATAAATTAAAAGAAACCATCTATGGTGGTCTCAAAGACGAGGAACAAAAACAACTGGAATATCTGCTGGAGCATGTAAAAAACAGGTTTTAAATTTTTTTTTGAGTAAATATATAGATATCTATGCAAATGTCAAAATAACTATAAAACATCTGGAGGTTATTAAAATGAAACATCTCATTATCTACGCTCACTCTAACGCTGAAAGCTTTAATCACGCGATACTGGAAACGGTTGTATCTACCTTGAAGGAACAAGGTGACGAAATCGTTGTACGTGATCTATACGCTCTTGATTTTCAACCAGTATTAAAACCTGAGGATACTGCTGCGATGAGAGCTGGACAAACACCGGCTGATATCAAAGTAGAGCAGGAGTTTATCTCGCAGTCCGATACGATTACGTTTATTTCGCCCATTTGGTGGACAGGTCTTCCTGCGATCCTGAAAGGATACGTTGATCGTGTATTTGCATACGGCTTTGCATATACGGCTGGTGCAGAAGGGATTAATAAGCTGCTAACAGGTAAAAAGGGGTTTATCGTGAACACACATGGTACGCCCAACGCAATCTACGATGAAATCGGTATGACCGCAGGATTGAAGCTCACATCAGATACAGGGATTTTTGGTTTTGTTGGAATTGAATCGGTCGGTCACCTGCTGCTTGGAAGTATCGGCTACCTTGATGAAGATGGTTACAAAGGATTGTTGAAGCAAGTACGGGACACCGTTCAAACAGTGCTGTAAAGTTAGTTCATACTCGTTCAGACGCGTAGAAGGTTCTTTAAACGATCAGGCCAACCAGTATTTACGGGTTGGCTTTTTCTTATAAATGCTAGTACCTTTCCAATATAGTCCAGACAACGTTCTGATCCTGCTTGTTATTATGGGGATATACAAAACTAGCCTTTGTACGGTTTATTTTGTCATAATACACTATGGCGTTTAGGCTTTGGGTGGAGTCGTAGCTTTGGTCTACGAAATGGTTACCCAATTTATTTTTCACATCATTTCAAAATATCTGTAATCTCTATCTTTCGTATGTTTATCGTTAGTTAGCTTAAGCATAGCTTGAAGACTCCTTCACCATAACAGAGATTAGCATAGTTCCAGCCGAGCATATTAATTCACAAATAATTCATTGTAAATATCATTGGCAATTCATTATAGTACATAGTATCATATTTAGCTCAACGTCGAGATAATGAAATTAACCTTTCCTTGAATATGATGAATGCGGATTCTAATGAAAAATAACATAATGTGAGGGTGTACTGGGTGAGATATAAAATCATAGCAGATAGTTGCTGCGACTTAACGACAGAGCTTAAAGAAAAGATGCAAGTAACTACGATTCCATTAAACATGACATTGGGTGAAAAATGCTTCATAGATGATGACACATTGGACTTGTCTCAGTTTATGGAAGAGATGAAGGCCTGTACAACCAAGATTGGTTCCGCTTCCCCGTCACCTATGCTATATAAGGAAGCTTTTCAAGGTGTGCACACTTCATTTGCTATTACATTATCCAGCAACCTGTCCAGTTCGTATTCCAGTGCATTGGTAGCAAAGGATATGGCGGAAGAAGAGGGGGCGGATGTTCATGTATTCGATTCAAAAAGCGCGTCAGCCGGACAACTCCTACTAGTTCTAAAACTACGCAAGCTGATCGACGAAGGATATCATAAAAGCGAGATTATCTCCTCCCTGGAGAGCTTTATTAGCAAGATGAAAACCTATTTTGTTTTAGATAACCTGGATAATTTAGTCAAGAACGGACGGATGAATAAAATCACTGGTAAGATACTCTCACTTTTGCATATCAGACCCATTTTAGGTTCGGATGGTGACGGAAACATCGCATTATTTACTCAAGCCCGTGGTCAAAATCAAATCATTGAAAAGTTGGCAGATACCATTGAAAAAAGTGGTCGGAGTACCGAAGGAGAAAGCATCGTTATTACTCACTGCAATAATCCAGGACTGGCACAAAAATTAATGAATACCTTGAAGAATCGCTATCAATTTAAAGATATTCATATTGTGTCCACCAGGGGAATTAGTTCAATGTATGCCAATGACAAAGGAATCATTATCGCCTTTTAAAAGTATTTTGGGTTTATCCTCGTACGATGGATAAACCCTTTTTTAGTAATACGAGGTCTTTGCAGGAGCATAAGCCTATCCCAATTTTCGAATAAGGACAGAGGCGTTTACGCTGGTGCGAGTTCCTCCTGCCTGGGTTTGCAGGGTAACAGCAGCAGTAGAGCTATGGTTACGCAGAGTAAGGACATCACCGCAAGCCAGGGCGAGGATGGCTTGCCCTGTGTTCTGCTGTGTCCCGGCTCCTGAGCCGTACACAGTTCCCTCGGCCAGTGCGCCATTAATAAAGATGGCGAATTGATTAGGTTCTACACCCGACACTGAAAAATGAATTTCATACTTCCCCGCATCGGCTACAGCTATCTGGGCAGTCCCTGGAAGGTGAGCAATTCCGGGCGTAAGTATGCCATTCGTATCGAAAGTGACCTCCCCTTCAATCGGAACGACTTGGGGTCTCACATTATAAATATACCCGAACTGCGCTAAATCTCCTGCGGCTCTGGAATCCCTATCAGCATCATGATTAATATTCACATGAACCACTTGCTTTTTGACAATAATGTCTTTGTCTTTACCCAATGATTTCCGTTTCGGGCGGACTCTTTTTTTGGGGGGCATTTCCTCAAATTTCTTTTCTAGCTTATCAAACCAGGCACGGACAAAAACATCTTTTTTACGGCTTTTTTTTCGCTTCAACTCAGGACGACCCAATACAAACACCTCCAGATGGTTTGTTGTATAGTACTCCATTCATCTAGGGGAGGCATGGATATCTGTCCTGTGTTTCATAGGAAACCATCTATTTTGACCAAAAACAGGCTTCTGTACAAGGTACTTTCGTCTAGTATGTAAAAAAGCACCTTCAAATGTATCCTTGGTTGTCATCTAAGGATACATTTGGGGTGCCAATAGTGGGCTTATATCATGATGAAATGGTCTGAAGCCGCTTTTTGCGCACATATAGGGCGTACAGAATGCCGCCAAGCAGGCACAGGATACAAGCGAAGCCCGCCAGTAACCATGCTGAAGCGACAGCTCCTACACGATCCATACTGTTTCCAAGCCATAAGGGAAGCAGAGCTCCTCCGACTCCGCCTGCACCGATAAGCAAGCTGGTGGTCGATTCTTCTGTACCTGGCATCATTTTACTGGCAAAAACAAGCGCGATAGAAAAGATGCCAGACATGCCGAGTCCCAGCAGTGCTATAAGGATAAAGGCGCCAGCAGTGCCTTGGATCAGCGGGAACACACACAGCAGCAGAGTAGCTGCCAGTGAGCTTAGAGCGACAAAGATACCGTAGCCGTATCGATCGGCAATGTAGCCTGTAAATAACCGCCCGAAGGCCATTGCCAACCAAAAGCAGGTGACACTGAGTGCTGCTTCGGCTTGCGTGAGACCGAGTCGCTCGATGAACATGGAGGGCAGGAAATTGGCCAGGCTCATCTCTGTTCCTACGTAGATAAAGAAAAAAACAATAAATAATGCAAGGAGCTTCCAATTGCCTACAGGACTGCTTTTAGAAGCCTTCATTGTAGGCGAATTCAGTGTATTAGTGGAACGCTTAGGGTTGTCACCACGGTGTTCTTGTTCGTCCAAGAGAACGTTTAGTGTGCCGAAGGACCCGCGCAGCCAGGCTATAGTGGCTACGGCTGCAAACAAGGAGATGATGGGAAATGCCAGCCGCCACCAACCGAGCGCAATAAACTGGCTGGCGATAGCCGGCATAGCCAAGGCGCCAATTCCGAAAAAAACTTCCAGACGGCTCATAGCTGCGCCCGTTCCTTGGGTAATACCCCCAATCACAATAGTTCCTATGACTGCTTCTACCATGCCAAAGCCAAATCCGGCTGCCGCCCCGACGGCATATAGCCAACCCCAAGGCGGCAGTATGGAATACAGCACTTCAGCCGCACACAGCAGGAGCAGGGCAAATACCAGACTTCGGCGTTTGCCGAAAGTCCGGGCAAGCCACGGTGACAGTAGGACTCCAGCCAGAAAACCGGAAAATTGAGCGAAAATCAGGCTTCCGCCATCTGTATAGCTTCTACCATAATGCTCTAGCAACACGGGCAGTAGAGATCCTACAACCACATGTGCCAGACCAATTAAAAAATAAGACAAGCTGCCGATCCATAGCAGTCGTTTCATGATTTACTCCTTTGGTACTAAATTGCCTTTATGCAGTAAAGTAAATGATATAAGTCAGATTTGATGTATTATGCAAGCTCCAGCACCTGGAAGCCATAACCTTCGATAGAAATATCTCCTTCCAGGAACTTGCCAGTGATCAGCTCTTTTCCTTTTTGGTCATCCAGATGATATTGCTGCGTCTGGGCATTATGATTCAGAACGAATAGATATGACTTTCCATCTTTGGACCGTACAGTGGCTTCTATGCCCGCAGGTGCACGCAACAGGGATGAAATCCCTTTTTGCTCACAAATGTAGGCCAGCAGACCATCGAGGAAAGTTTCCTCCGGGTCAGAAGCAACGTACCATGCTTCACCTTGGCCAAAACGATTGCGTGTCAGCGCTGGCATGCCCTGATAGAAATCATCGCCGTATTCTGCCAGCACCTCAGCTCCTTCACTATGCAGCAAGTCGCAGAGCAAGCCACATTTATATTCACCTTGTAATACGCCCACTTGTTCTTTCAATAGAATACGATTGGTTGAATCCGGGAGGAGTGCATCAATTTCTTCCACCCAGATTCCGAGCAGATTACGCAGCTTACCAGGATATCCTCCGGTTGTGACCAGATCGTTTTCATTTACAATGCCGCTGAAAAAGGTCGTTAGGAAGGTGCCGCCGCGCTCTGTGAATTGTTCCAGCTTCTCTGCAGTCCCCGGCTTGACCATGTAAAGTACAGGCGCGATAATGAGATCATATTTTTGGAAATCTGTGTCCACTGAAATCAGGTCTACCTGTACGTTACGCCGAAAGAGGGTGGCATAATATTTATGCACCTGATCTACGTAATTCAAGGCAACGGAAGGGCCGCTTGATTTCTCCAAAGCCCACCAATTATCCCAATCGAATAAAATAGCTATTTTGGCATTAACAGTGGCATCAAGCAGTGTGTTGCCTAAAGCGTCAAGCTCATTGCCAAGCTGTACCACCTCGCGAAATACGCGTGTGTTCTCATGCCCCGCATGCTCAATTACGGCTCCGTGGAATTTCTCACATGCACCGATCGAGCGGCGAAGCTGGAAAAACATGACTGTGTCCGCGCCATGCGCTACGGCCTGATAACTCCATAACCGCATAACGCCGGGCCGTTTAAGCGAGTTATAGGGCTGCCAGTTCTGCTGGCTCGGTGTTTGCTCCATCAGCATAAAGGGCTGCCCCTCCTTCAAGCCGCGCATCAGATCGTGCGCCATCGCCGTATAGCTGATCGGGGTATTAGCTCCGGGATAGCTGTCCCAGGATACAATATCCATGTGCTTAGCCCATTTAAAATAATCCAGCTGTTTAAAAAAGCCCATCAGATTGGTTGTTATCACAGCATCGGGTATATGCTTTTTAATCGCGTTATATTCCAGCAGGTAGCAATCCAGCATACTGTCTGAATTAAAGCGTGCATAGTCGAGGGATATGCCCTGGAATGTGGAGTGATTTTCTCCCCAATGTTCGCTCAAATTATTTGGAGGTACAATTTCATCCCAATCATAGAAGGTGTGACCCCAGAAGGACGTATTCCAAACTCGGTTTAGCTCCTCCAGTGATCCGTATTTTTGTTTGAGCCACACCCGGAACGCTGCGGCACAGTTGTCACAATAGCAGTCCCCGCCATATTCATTGGATACGTGCCACACGAGGATCGCGGGATGGTCTTTGTAACGCTCTGCAAGTCGGTCAGCTATCTGCTCCGCGTATTTTCGATAGGTTGGACTGTTCGGACAAGAGTTATGGCGTCCACCGAATTTTCGCTTGCGTCCATCAGCATCGACCCGAAGAATGTCGGGATAACGGGTAGCCATCCAAGCCGGATGCGCCGCCGTACTAGTTGCTAGACAAACAAAGATATCGCTTTCATAAAGATGTTCAATCAACTGATCCAGCCACTCAAAACGATATGTGATTTCGTCAGGTTGATTTTTAGCCCATGAGAACACGTTGACCGTGGCGATATCAATCCCTGCCTGCCTGAACATCCGTAAATCCTCCTGATGCGTGGCCTCATCCCATTGCTCAGGATTATAATCCCCACCGTAAAATACTTTAGGAAGTTTGCTGCTTATCACGCCAATCACCTCTATATATAAGAATAATCCTATCTTATAATACAAATAACTGCTTTTAAATATAATAAAATGAACATGTATATAACAATATGGAACTACATGAGAAATAAATAACGCATACGCCGGAGGTGCTTTTTATGATTTTGACTCCTCATCATTTGCGATTTTTCCTGACTACTCGTGAGCAATCTTTACCCCTTTTTATTGAAAGCATCGGATTCAATAGCAGGCAGGAGGATGTGTCCCGTCCAGAGGGATATCCGTGTTTTCACTGGATTCAGACGGTATCAGGTGAAGGGGTGTTTACATATAAAGGGGGAACTTTTCGTTTGGGTGAGCATTCCGGGGTGCTGCTGCTGCCGGGTGAAGCCCATGCTTATAGACGGGCGACCAAGGTATGGCGAACCTTATACATCACATTCGACGGACCCATCGCCGCTGCTGTATTAACTGCACTCGGATTGAAGCATACGCGAGGGTATCATTGGGACCCGGATAGCGAGCTGCACAGCTTTGGCGAGAACATGCTGCACTCCATGGTTAGTGAACATGATTTGTCCGGATTAGATGCCTCAGCCAATATGTACCGTTTTCTGACTCTGCTGCGTAAACATGGACAACATAGCTCGATGCCTTCCCTATCTCATAATGTGGAACGTTTAACCCCTGTACTGACCTTTATGGAGCAAAATTATGCCAGCCCAGATGTGGGTTTAAGGGATATGGCCGTTATGATGAATGTCAGCGCTCGTCATTTAAACACATTGTTTAAGCAGGCGTTCGGTGTGACTTCCTATGCCTATCTGATTGTAATTCGATTGCGGAAGGCAAAAGAAATGATGACAGAGTATCCGCAATTAACGGTGAAGGAGATTTCGGAGCGCGTAGGCTTCCGAGATGTCAGTCATTTTGTGGCAACTTTCCGCCGTGCGGAAGGAATTACGCCAGAAAGGTTCAAAATATTGTATACATAAGGGTATTTTATCGAAATACTCTTTCTTACTCGAGATTTCTCTTTTTAGGGGGCATTCCTTATTGTTTTTTTCTGGATGAGGGAGTATAAAATAATAGTTCATTTGTTTCATCAATCTGATGTGCAGGTGACATAATAAATATACGATTTATAGTTCTTTTGCAAAACCCTCATCCAAAGAAGGAGTCAACGAAATGCTTAGTAAAGTCAAAAGGTTATTAATCGGTCGTCCGCGAAAGTCGACGGCCCTTGAAGATGAAAAACTGAATAAGCTAAAGGCACTGGCCATTCTGTCCTCAGATGCATTGTCCTCTGTAGCTTACGGAACGGAGCAAATTTTGCTGGTTTTAATTACAGCAGGCTTCGCTGCCTTATGGTACTCGATCCCTATATCCATTGCGGTATTGGGTTTGCTGATCATTCTGATCCTGTCGTATAGACAGACCATTTTTTCCTACCCTGGAGGTGGGGGAGCTTACATTGTCGCACAGGACAACTTAGGTAAGAGTCCGAGTCTGATTGCAGGCGGCTCTCTGCTGGTCGATTATATTCTAACGGTAGCTGTAAGCTCATCGGCAGGAACAGATGCCATTACATCGGCGTTCCCATCGTTACATGATCACCGGATCGCCATTGCTTTGGTGATGATTATCTTTTTGACTATTATGAACTTGCGCGGGGTAACGGAATCTGCCTCGGTGCTGGCTATACCGATTTACTTATTTGTTGTTGCCATTTTTGTTTTAATTATTAGTGGTATCATTCATTACGTGGCAGGAGGAGCCCATGCGGCGGCGCCGCAATTCGGAGCCACGGTATCCAATGTTAGTCTGTTTCTTTTACTGAAAGCTTTCAGCTCGGGCTGTTCGGCGCTAACCGGTGTAGAAGCTGTCTCGAATGCCATTCCGAACTTCCGTAAGCCTGCTGCTAAAAATGCGGCAACTACATTGATGATGATGGGCTTGATTCTCGGCTGCATGTTTATCGGAATTAGTTTGCTGGCTTATTGGTATGGTGTTCGTCCTAATCCGCAAGAAACAGTGATTTCGCAAATTGCGAATGCCACTTTTGGGCGCGGTGTGATCTATTACATCATTCAAGGCGTAACGGCGCTTATCTTGTTCTTGGCGGCCAACACAGCATATTCGGCCTTTCCGTTGCTTGCTTTTATGCTCGCGAAAGACAAATACATGCCGCATATGTTCATGGTCCGTGGAGATCGACTTGGCTATTCTAACGGCATTCTGTTTCTGAGTGTCTTCTCGGCATTGCTGGTCATCGTTTTTGGGGGCAACACAGAAAATTTGATCCCACTTTATGCCGTAGGGGTATTTATCCCGTTTACCCTGTCACAGCTTGGTATGATGATCCGATGGATTCGACTCAAACCTGCTGGCTGGGTCGTTAAATTGGCTATTAATACGGTGGGGATGCTCACTACACTGTCAATTACGCTTATCTTTATCTTTACTAAGTTTAGCCAGGTGTGGGTAGTCTTTATCTTCCTGCCTTTGGTGCTGTATTTCTTTATGAAGATTAATAAGCATTACAAAAATACGGCTGAACAACTGCGCATTGATATTACGAAGGACAAACCTATGGTCAAAGGCAACACGATTATTATTCCGGTGGCAGGCATTACGCGTGTCGTCATGAATACCATCAGTTATGCCAAAACCCTGTCGGACAATGTGGTTGCCGTATATGTTGGTGTGGATGATGAAGCGATTCAAAAAATGGAGCAGAAGTGGGAAGAGTGGGATGTGGGTATACGTTTAGTAGTGCTGAGATCTCGTTATCGCAGCATCATCAATCCGCTTCGCAAGTTCATCGATACAGTAGAGTGGAAAAAAGCAGATGAGGATCACATTACAGTTCTCATTCCACAATTTATCACTAAACACTGGTGGGAAAATATATTGCATAATCAGACCAGTTTGCTGATGAGAGCTTATTTAATTAATTACAAA
>NZ_JCAJRU010000143.1:0-13650 GCF_059447605.1 Paenibacillus sp. N119s
AGCAAGTTCAGCTGCCTTGTATACAGCCTCCACGAGCGTAGCGGCGGCATCCTCCCCATTATCGACGACCTTGACATGCTCTATTCCAGCCTGACGGGCCCGTTCTGCCAGCTTATGCCGTGTCTCACCCAAGAGCACAACGGCTTTCACACCTTCCTGCAAGGACGGTACAAGCTCCGCATAATCAGAGCCACGATCCAATCCTCCGGCAATGAGTACAATGGGCTTCTTAAAGGAAGATAAGGCCATCATGGTCGCTTTGGAATTGGTTGCTTTGGAATTGTTGTAATAAGCCACTCCAGCGTGTTCTAAAACATATTCAAGCCGATGTTCTACGCCGCGAAAAGCACTTAGAGGTTCCGCTAGTTTTGCTGGTTCTGCGCCTGCGGCAATGGCGATTGCACAAGCAGCCAGAGCATTTTCTACGTTAAAACGACCCGGTAAACCAATATCGCTGACGCCTATAATGGGATGCAGTACCCCATTGCCATCACGATAAACGATATTTCTTTCAATATCATCCGTCACATCCGGTATGTATGGCGGGTCAGCGAACAACCCTTCCTGCAAACGTTCCGTCATGGAGAAAGGAAGTAGCTTTGCTTGAATATAGGGCACAAGCTCTCGACAGACGGGATCATCCCAGTTCACCACAACAGTATCTGCTGCTGTTTGATTGGCGAAAAGACGTGCCTTGGAGGCAACGTAGTCCTCCATGCCTCCGTGGTAGTCCAAATGGGTCTCAGCTACATTGAGCAAGCAGGCTACAGCGGGTTTGAAGTCCTTTGTTCCTTTTAACTGAAAGCTGCTCAGCTCCACAACCATCCACTCGTCCGACTTGGCGTCCACAGCCGCCTCACATAATGGCGTACCGATATTACCAGCCACAATCGGATTCATACCGGATGCCTCCAACAACTTGCCCACCCAAGTAGTCGTAGTCGTCTTTCCGTTGGAGCCCGTAATTCCGATGATCGGAGCTTTACATAGATGGTAAGCGACCTCAACTTCGGTCACAACCTCAATGCCGAGCTCGACAGCTTTCTGTACGGGAGGAGCTGTGTAAGGAATTCCTGGATTTTTGACAACCAGCTTCACTCCAGGATGAATCAGCCCTTCCGGGTGCCCCCCGCATAAAACGGAAATTCCCAAAGCCTCTAATTCAGAAGCTTCGGGACATTGTTCCCTATCTTTTTTATCATTAACTATGAGCTTGGCACCAGCCTGGTGCAGCACCTTGGCAACTTGTACGCCGCTTTTGGCCAGACCGATAATGACAACTTCCTGATCTCGGTATGCGTCTGGATGATTCATTTGTCTACAACCCCTTGTTGAGATAAAGTCCAAGTCCTGCCAACAGCAGTCCTACAGCCCAGAATGTAATAACTACGCGCCATTCGGACCAGCCGGACAGCTCGAAATGATGATGAATCGGGCTCATTTTGAAAATACGTTTGCCACGTGTTTTAAAGGAGGCTACCTGCAAGACTACGGACAACATTTCGATTACAAATACACCACCGATAATGATGAACAAAATTTCGCTTTTTGTAACGATGGCAATGGCACCTATGGCGCCACCGATTCCCAGCGAGCCGGTGTCACCCATAAATACTTTGGCAGGATGAGCGTTATATACGAGAAAACCAAGTACAGCGCCAATCATGGCCGCTGCGCAAACGGCAGCCGGAAGCGAGGTTGCTTGAATTGCCACAACAGCATAAGCAGCAAATGCAATCGCACTTGTACCGGACAGCAGCCCGTCCAGCCCATCTGTAAAATTGACTGCGTTGCTAATCGCCAGCATCATGATAATAATGAACGGATAATAAAACCAACCGCCCCAATCAAATGACCATGATGTGCCCGGGATGCCGATTGCTGTGCTGTGATCATTGCTAATCAGAAGCCAGCTCATAATCGCTCCAAACAATAACTGCCCGAACAGCTTTTGACGCGCCGTTAGACCAAGCGAGCGTTTAAATACGATTTTGATATAGTCGTCCAGAAAGCCGATTAGTCCAAAACCGAGTGTAGCAACCAGCAGAACGTAAAAGTCCGTATTTTTGATAGCTGAGAACTTAAGAAAGGTCAGCGTAAAAGCCAGCAGAATTACGATACCACCCATTGTAGGCGTACCTATTTTTTTAAGATGGCTTTGCGGCCCGTCATCCCGGACCTGCTGGCCGAATTTCATTCGCCGCAGCAGCGGAATGAGCAATGGAGCGGCAATGACCGCCAGTATAAACGATACGACGATCGTCAGCAGTAATAATTGAATATCCATGGGAGTCTCCCTCTCGTCAACATCAGTTCTGTAGCGGACCGTTTTTCAGCGCATCCACAATTTCTTCTAATCGCATCCCTCTGGATGCCTTAACCAGCACAATATCATCGGCATGGAGATAAGTCTGCAAATGCTGGGTCAGCTTTTGCTTATCTGTATAAGCATGTACGTTACCAGTTGGCATCGTCTCACGCGCACCCTGCGCAATTGAAGCGCCCAACTCACCGTAGGTAAACACTGTCTCTAGGTTATGCTCTGCAGCAAAACGCCCAATTTCCTCATGGAATTGCTTTTCTTCAGTTCCAAGTTCCAGCATATCACCAAGCACGGCAATTTTACGTCCAGCCGTTTTATATGCAGACAACGTCTGAATTGCTGCCTTCATGGAAGCCGGACTGGCATTGTAAGCGTCGTTCAGCACGGTGAGTCCATCCGCACACTTCACGACTTCAATGCGCATGCCCGTCAGCTTTAAAGACGACAATCCCTTACGTATATGGTCTACATCCACATTGAAATGACGTGCTACTGCCAGCGCCGCCAATGCATTTACAACATTGTGCTGTCCAAGTAGGGGAAGCCGGAAAGCCTCTTGGCCGGATTGGGCTGTTATGAATAAGCTGCCTTCTCCATCCGAAGTAATTTCAGTTGGATAATCATCATTGTCCGTAGCTAACCCGAACGTGAATAATTTTAATCCTTCAGGCTTGACCGTCTCAGGCTCTGCCAACACTTGTGGAAGTAGTGGTTCATCCCCATTATAGATAAGCAATCCACCGGGTTTGATCCCACTTGCGATTTCCAGCTTTGCACGAGCAATTTCAGTGCGAGAACCAAGCTGAAGTAAATGCGATTCGCCAATGTTGGTTATGACAGCTACATCTGGTTGAGCAATATTAGCCAGTAGACGGATCTCTCCGCGCCCACTCATACCCATCTCCAGAATCACTATATCTGTATCCTGCGGCATGGACAGTACCGTTAACGGCAACCCGATATGATTGTTATAATTTCCTTCGGTTTTGTGTACTTTAAAAGTCGTGCCCAGCAGAGCATTTACAATATCCTTCGTTGTCGTCTTGCCGTTACTTCCCGTGATTCCGACGACAGAAACGCCAGTTTCTCGCAAGTATGCGGCTGATAGATGCTGAAGGGCTTCTAACGTATCCTCAACCTCAATAGCATTCACGGTCGGAGGTGCTCCATGATCCTTTTGCCATAAATACGCGGTAGCCCCTCCATCGCTTATGATCTGCTGAACATAATGATGTCCATCAAATCGTTCACCTGCGAGTGGAACGAACAACCCCAGGCTCTGCGGCCTGCGTGAATCTGTAAAAACACCCTCAACCATCCGTTCGGCATCTGCCTCTGCGTGAAGTGTCCCTCCACACATGGATGCAATCTGACCGATTGTTCTTTTCATCACTTGGATAAACCCCTTATCGCTTCTTTGGCTACGATGCGATCGTCAAATTCATGCACCGTGTTTCCGATCAACTGGTAAGTCTCATGACCTTTTCCCGCAATCAATACTACATCGTCAGGGCTTGCCATTTCAACAGCTTTATGAATTGCAGTTCTGCGATCCACGATCAGTTCATAACGTTCGGCAGGTACGCCTTCATCAATCAACCCTTGTTCGATATCTTGCAAAATCGCCAGCGGATCTTCTGTTCGCGGATTGTCGGAAGTAATAAAGGAATGATCGCTGTATCGTGCAGCAATTTTCCCCATTAACGGACGTTTTGTACGATCCCGATCTCCACCGCATCCAAATACACACCATACTTTGCCAACCGCAAATTCCTTTACGGTGCGCAGAACATTTTCCAATCCATCCGGCGTATGGGCATAATCAACAATTACAGCAAAGGACTGACCCGCATCAACAGGCTCTACACGTCCATCCACGCCTGCGATTGATTCCAGACTCCGCTTGATATCCAAGAGCGAGATTCCTTCCAGCAAAGCAGCTGAAATGGCTGCCAGTGCGTTGTACACATTAAACTTGCCTACCATTCGAAGCTCAATGTCAGCATCTCCTTTAAAAGTGGATACATGGAAGGAGGTTCCTTTGGCACTTATAGTGATACGAGAAGCTTGCACATCCGAGTCCTTTTCCACGCCGTATGTAATCACTTGGGCCGCAGTTTGAGCCTGCAAATAGGAAGAGGCTGGATCGTCTGCATTCAGAACAGCATATTTACTATTGGATGTATCGCTAGAGAAGGTGTTCCCCAATCTGGAAAACAAAAGCCCTTTTGCAGCACGGTACTCCCCCATCGTGTTGTGATAGTCCAGATGATCCTGAGTCAGGTTTGTAAATATAGCGGTACGAAAATCTGTTCCTTTGACGCGACCCTGCTCCAACGCATGTGAAGATACTTCCATGACACAGCACTGAACCCCCTGCTCTGCCATATTCCCAAGATAACGTTGCAGTTCTACCGCTTCAGGCGTAGTACCGGACATAGGATAAGACTGACCGTTATAACGCATTTGAATCGTACCTATCAGCCCAGTGTTTACCCCAGCGTCATTCATAATTTTTTCGATCAGATATGTTATCGTTGTTTTCCCATTCGTTCCAGTTATGCCGATCATGCGCATGCGGCGGCTTGGTGAATCAAACATATAATCCGCCAAAACCGCCATCGCATGTCGCGCATCCTTAACAACAAGCTGCGGAACGGGTACATCCAGTTCTCTCTCTACGACCAAAGCAGATGCCCCGGACGCAACGGCCTGCCCAGCATAGTCATGTCCGTCTACTGTAAAACCGGGCAAGCACAGAAATAAGTCTCCTGGCTGCACGCGACGTGAATCCGCCCCGATTCCTCGGCAATCCACTGTACCGTCACCCACCACACGGGAGACGGCCAGCAGTGAAGCCAATTGTTGAAGCTGCATCTTTCATTCCTCCATTGCTCTCTCATTATTCATAGTATGGTATAAAAAGAACCTATCAATCCCCCATATATATACGGATCGTTGATCCCCGCTCTAATCTGGCGCCCGGCTTCGGCGCCTGACTCACAACCGTCTGGCCTGACCCGGATTTCACGAGCATAAAGTTCATATTCATATCTTCATATAAATCAGCTGCAGTGGCACCTACCAGATCGGGCACCGTTTCAATCGGATTTTCGCCATACTTGTACTCTTTGGCAATTTGATTGGTGCGAGGTGGTATTTTCAAGGCAATCAGCGCATCCTTTAAAATATTTTGTACGATTGGCGCAGCAACCACCCCGCCGAATTGAATCCCCTTCGGGTTATCGACAGCAGTATAGACGACGATTTGCGGATCATCCGCCGGAGCAAAACCAATAAAGGATACAATATGCTCCGAGGAAGAATACCGTCCATTAATTACCTTTTGTGCTGTACCCGTTTTACCGCCGACCCGGTAACCTTCAATAAAGGCAGGACGACCTGTACCTTTAGCGACGACACTTTCCAGCGTTTCTCTTACCTGTCGGGAAGTCTCCTCTGAAACCACTCTACGCACCAATTGCGGCTCCACTTTTTCTAGAATCTTTCCCGTTCCAGGCTGAATCCAGCCTTTGGTAATGTGAGGCTTGTAAAGATTACCGCCATTGATTGCTGCCGATACGGCCGTTACCTGCTGAATCGGAGTGACAGATACCCCTTGACCAAAAGCCGTAGTAGCCAGCTCTACAGGTCCCACCTGAGGTAGCTTGAACAAAATTCCATTGCCCTCACCAATCATGTCAATTCCTGTTTTGCTGCCGAAGCCGAAATTGCGAATGTATTTGAACAATGTTTCTTTGCCCAGGCGTTGTCCCAACGTTACAAAGCCGGGGTTGCAAGAGTTTTCCACTACCTGAAGAAAGGTCTGGCTGCCATGCCCGCCTTTTTTCCAACAACGCAGGCGTGCTCCACCGACTTCAATATATCCCGGATCAAAAAAACGGTCATTTTTGAGATTGACCTTTTTTTCTTCCAAGGCAGCGGCCAGTGT
This sequence comes from Paenibacillus sp. N119s, assembly GCF_059447605.1. Lineage (NCBI taxonomy): Bacteria > Bacillati > Bacillota > Bacilli > Caryophanales > Paenibacillaceae > Paenibacillus > Paenibacillus sp. N119s. The sequence continues at coordinate 6,276 of NZ_JCAJRU010000143.1, forward strand.
AATAATTTTAAAAGTAGACCCAGGTTCATATGTCATCCAAATTGGCAGATTTCGATTGTAAATTTCAGGCGCATATTGCTTGTATAGCGCTGGCTCATAGCTGGGTCGTCCAGCCATGCCTAATATTTCACCCGTCTTGGGGTCCATCGCAATAGACAGCGCGGACTTCGCCTGAAATTTGACCATGGCTTGGTCAAGCTCACGTTCCATGATGGACTGCACTGACTTATCAATGGTTAATTGCAGATTTAGTCCATCCTTCGGTTCAATGTACTTTTCAGATGAGCCAGGCATCAAGCGGCCACCTGCGTCTGATAAATACGCGATGCTCCCGTCGATTCCCCGAAGCTTGCTGTTTTGCTGCTTCTCTACGCCTGTCAGCCCTTGATTATCAATTCCTGTAAACCCAAGAATATGAGCCGCCAGATCACCATAAGGATAATAGCGTTTGTTGTCTTCAGCAACAACGATACCCGGCAGCTTCAAATCACGAATTTTTTGGGCTTTCTCCATCGTAATTTTTCGTCCGCCGGGCTGAAGTTTTTGGCTTGCTGTTCGTTTGGTAATCAGCTTGAGCACTTTATCCTCACTCATATCCAGCAAGGGTGCCAGCCTGTGTGCCGTTTCTTCCGGCTCCTTGATTTGTACTGGTATCGCCATGACCGTCGGCGAGCTGACATTATAGGTCAGCGCAGTCCCCTGCCGATCCAAAATTTCGCCACGCTTGGCGGCAAAAGGAATATTGCGGCGCCACGAATCTTCAGCCTTGGCTGAAAGCTCGCTTCCTTTACCCAATTGAACATAGGCGAGCCGGATCGACAAGGCCGCAAACAGTACAAACAACCCCAGTAGCCCCCATACCAGCCTGCGCCGCATGGTCACGTTAGATTTTTTCAAACGCGCCCCCTCCGTTCCTCAAATACTCATGACATGTCTTACCTCATGAATATTCAAAAGAACGAACATTAGAACAAGCTATCAGTTATCTTCGCCTTTAATTGCGGCAGCGCTTTTCTCATCTGCTATTGCAGATATTCCTCCTTTAGGAGCCACCGTGTTTGTTCCAGCATCCGCCGTAGCACCGGTTTTGGTTTTAGAATCGGTCGCTGTTCCCGTTGAGTTGCCTGACTGGTTAGTTGCAACTCCAGTGGTCGAGTCCTGTGCTTCCTCTAGCTTCACGCCGGTCACTGTTTCTTTGGCTGGCATAAGCGTCACACTGACGATCCGCTTGCCATTTACCATTTGTGTCTTTTGAGAAGCAACATACCCTTCACCGGTTACCTGAACGCCAACCTTCATCAGTGTTAAGACTTGAAGTGTGTCACGCAAAGACACACCCGTAAAGTCAGGAATTGTCATGTTGGCACTATCCTCAGTCAGCAAATAAATACGCTGCCCTGGTTTCATTTTGACGCCTGCTTCAGGATATTGACGGACAATTTTGGAGCCTTTACCTACCGTTTCGTAAGCAATTCCCTGTTTGAGCAATGTATTTTGCGCGTCCTTCTTCACCTGGCCTGTTAATTGTGGTACCGTTGGTAAATTCACCGTTTTTACTGCAGCCCCATCTGATTTATTCATTTTGGTTCCCGTTTTAGGAACTCCCATATATTGCAGCGATTGGGACACAATTTTTTTAAACACAGGCGCTGCTGCTGTACCGCCGCCTACCGATTTGTTAGGTTCATCCATGACGACCAAGACGGCTATTTTCGGATCATTGACAGGTGCAAAACCAATAAAGGACACGACATCCTTGGAATGGTCATATACTTTACCGACAACTTTCGTCGCCGTCCCTGTTTTACCAGCAACACGATATCCATCAATATAGGCAAGACGCCCCGTACCAATTTCCTGGTCAGACACGACCTGTTCCAGGTAGCTGCTTGTCTGAGTTGCAGATTCCTGAGTAATTACTTGGCGGACTTCCTTCGGTTGAATCGTCTGCACTTCGCCTGTATCCGGGTTTATAATTTCCTTCACCAGATGAGGCTGCATCAACTTCCCACCGTTAGCTATTGCTGAGATCGCTGCTACCTGCTGAATTGGCGTTACCTGAACACGTCCGTGTCCAAAGGAAGCCGTGGCGACTTCGGATTTGTATTGGGTATGGAAGGTAATAGCACCCGTAGACTCACTTGGGAGATCGATGCCTGTTTTCACACCAAAGCCAAAGTTATTGATATACCTCTTCAGCCTCTCGCCCCCCAACTTATCGAGCCCCAGATGAACGAAGCCGACGTTACTTGAACGTTTGACCCCTTGCAGGTAGGTTAATGTTCCCCAGTTACGGCTTACGTCACGAATATCCCAGCCTCCGACGCGAATCATACCAGATTGGTAGGTATCATTCGGATTAAATAACTTTTCCTGAACTGCTGCAGCCAAAGTTACTATCTTGAACGTGGAGCCCGGTTCATAGATCGACTGGGTAGCATTATTACGGAAATTTTCCAAAGGTGTACTCCCATATGTATTGGGATTAAAATTCGGATAAGTCGCCATACCGAGAACATCCATTGTTTTGGGATCAGCCGCTACAACCGTCATCGTTTTCGGATTATATGTTGCTATCGCCTGCTGCATGGCATCCTCTATATAATACTGAATCGTATCATCAATCGTCAGCTTTAAATTTTTCCCATTTTGAGCCGGCTCATAGATATTTTCCGATCCCTGAAGAGGAACTCCCTTTCGGTCCCGCTGATAAAGCAGCTTGCCAGCTGTACCGGAAAGCTCTTTATTATAATAGGCTTCCAACCCCATACCTGCTGTACCATCTTTTCGTAGATAGCCAAGGACATGAGAAGCCAGCTTATTTTCCGGATAATAGCGTTTGGATTCCTGAACAGTGTCCACAGCTCCAATTACCCCATACTTATCCTTCAAATACTGTTTGAACGTATCCACCTGTGCCTTCACCTCAGGGTCTACCTTCCAGCCCCCGTTACGAATCTCACGGTTTTTTAAGTATTCCCCCTCTTTATCCTTTGCAGATAAATGTCTTCTCAGCTCATCCTCGGGCGTTTTGAGTAGCTGATGCAGCTTGGATACAACCTCATTCTCCAAGTCATATTCCTGAATGATGCTAGGATTGACAACCACCGTATAAGCCGGTGCATCCGCAGCTAGTACATTCCCCTTACGATCCATGATGGTTCCCCGCTTGGGTTGAATCACCTGATCTTTTTCTACCTGTGTAACTACTAGATTATGCCAATGTTCCCCACTCACGACTTGAATCCAAAATACCTTAAGTAGCAGAACAAGAAAAAAGAGGGTAATACATCCCCCTATTAGCAGTGTGCGAAGCTTTATTCTTTTGACCATAGCTCAAACCTCTCTGCAAAAAAATGTACGTCAGAGCATAGCTTGATGCTATGCTCTGAACTATTTGGCAGCCTGCTTTTCCACACGAATGGGCTCTCTTGTTGGTTCGATATACCCCTGTTCCTTTGCCGTTGGCACAATCTGATTCTCCAAACGCTCCTTTTGAATCTTCAGTTGGGCGATATTGGTCTGTAATTTGGAAATGTCCTTGCTGGCTGTACTAATTGCATAATTAATTTGATAAATGTGAGCATACCTGCCAATCAACGTCCCAGCAATGACAATGCATGCTACAAGTGTCAATAGATACAGCAGCTTTTCTCGAATCGGCAGCTCTCTGCGGCGTGTAACGACTTTAGTGGTTTCACGATACCGTTGTTGCTGAACCTGTTCCTGACGGGCTCTTTCTTTCACAGCCAAATTACCGCGTGTATAAGCCATGTCGCCTCTCCTTCTCCATTAAATTTACAATTTTTCGGCAACTCTCAGCTTGGCTGACCGGGATCGTGGATTAAGCTCCAATTCCTGTTCTGATGCCACAATCGGCTTACGATTCACCAGCTTCAGATCGCCTACCATTTTGTCATTCAGAATCGGCAAATCAGACGGATAGATGCTTTTCGCCAAATACTCTTTGAAAATATGCTTGCATATCCGATCCTCCAAGGAATGGAACGTAATAACCGAAATTCTGCCCCCTGGAGCCAGACATCTTACTGCCTGATGCAAAGTATCTTCCAGTGCACCCAGCTCATCATTCACAGCAATCCGCAAAGCCTGAAAACTGCGTTTAGCCGGATGTCCCCCGGTTCTGCGTGCCGCAGCCGGAATTCCTTCTTTGATAATATCGACAAGTTCCCCCGTTGTGTGAATAGGCTTGTTCATTCTACGTTCAACCATGATCTTCGCGATCCGCCTGGAGAACTTCTCTTCTCCATATTGAAACAGGATACGGGCAATCTCCGCTTCCGGCCATTCATTAACAATTTCGTATGCTGTAAGCGAACTGCTCTGATCCATCCGCATATCAAGCGGCGCGTCATGATTGTAACTGAATCCCCGTTCCCCTTCATCGAACTGGGGCGAGGATACACCCAGGTCAAACAAAATACCCTGGACCTGCGGAACGCCGTCTTTTTCAGGCAATCCCAGTTCGGCCAGCTTGTCCTGCAAGTGGCGGAAGTTGGATTTCACTAATGAAACCTTTCCTTCATAGGCTGACAGCTTTTCGCGTGCATTGTTCAATGCCCAGTCGTCCTGATCAAAGGCAATGAGCCTTCCCTCAGGGCCAAGCTGTGATGCAATGACGGAACTGTGTCCTGCCCCTCCCAACGTGCAGTCCACATAAATCCCGTCCTGCCTGATGTTTAGTGCCTGTGTTGCTTCTTCCTTGAGTACGGTAATGTGGTGAAACAAACGGCTGACCTCCTAAATTACAATTCAAAGTTGAAATCAACCAATTTCTCAGCAATGTCGTTAAATGCTTCTTCTGATTGGTTGAAATATTGCTCCCAAGTGTGCTTGCTCCAAATCTCTACCCGGGTGGACATTCCCAATACGACGCACTCTTTTGTAAGCTTGGCGTATTCGCACAAATTCCCCGGTAAATTTACCCTGCCCTGTTTGTCCAATTCGCATTCAGTCGCCCCCGAGAAAAAAAACCGGGTAAACGCCCGCGCATCAGCTTTCATTAGAGGCAGTGCTTTAAGTTTTTTCTCCATAACAGCCCACTCATCCATGGGATACACGAAGAGGCATTGATCCAGCCCGCGGGTAACCACGAACGAGGCACCGAGAAGTTCACGAAACTTGGCTGGGACAGTAAGCCGCCCCTTATCATCAATGCTATGTTGGAACTCCCCCATAAACATTGGTTTCGTCACCCCTTACCCCATTCTCCCACTTTGGCCCACTTTCCACCACCTAAGCATAATAGATTCGCTTTAAAAAATCAAAGACCTCTTTTTCATGACGAAAAAGTGATAATTCTAGATTCATGGCATGCTGTCTGTTATTGTAGCCCTGCGTCATAAGATGCCAAAAAGCCCCTTATCCCACGAAAACGAACCCCGACAATATGCATCAGGTTTCGAAACAACATGGAATAAAGGGCTTATATTCGATCCATATGTCAACCTATACAAGCACTTGCATTAAAAATGCAACATTTCTGCAGCGGACATCATTACTGAAAATAATTACGCGTTCCAGCTATCCAGATAGACCTTTTGGTCTTCTGTTAATGTATCAATCTTGATCCCCAAGCTATCAAGCTTGAAACGAGCTACCTGCTCATCAATTTCATAAGGCACATTAATCACGGCTTTACCTAGCTCGTTGTAACGATCATTCACATATTTCAAGCCAAGTGCCTGAAGCGCAAATGTCGTATCCATAATCTCCGCAGGATGACCGTCAGCGGCAGCTAGATTTACGAGGCGCCCTTCTGCGAGCAAATACATCTTACGTCCATCCTTAAAGCGGTATTCCTCGATATTGCGACGCACTGTGCGAATGGATTCGGAGCGTTTAGCAAGCTCAGGCTTACTAACCTCCACATCAAAATGGCCTGCGTTACACAGCACAGCTCCATCCTTCATCACATCAAAGTGTTCGCCTGTAATCACAGCTTTATTTCCAGTTACTGTAATGAAGAAATCGCCCACTTTGGCAGCTTCCACCATTGGCATCACATGAAACCCATCCATATGGGCTTCTACGGCCTTGATTGGATCAACTTCGGTTACCACCACATTGGCTCCCAGCCCTTTTGCACGCATAGCAACCCCTTTGCCACACCAGCCATACCCTACTACCACTACTGTACTTCCTGCCACTACCAAATTAGTCGTACGAATAATGCCGTCGAAAGCTGACTGGCCTGTACCATAGCGGTTGTCGAACAAATATTTGCAGTAAGCATCATTTACAGCGACCATCGGAAAGTGAAGCTGCCCTTCTTTTTCCAAGGCCTTCAAGCGAATAATCCCTGTAGTGGTCTCCTCTGCTCCTCCACGGATCGTAGAAATCAGATCAGGACGTTCAGATTGCAACAAAGTAACCAAGTCGCCACCGTCATCGATAATGAGATCTGGCTTGGTTTCCAGCGCCTTGATTTGCAAAATCTTGAATTCCTCAGGATCTGGATTGTATTTAGCTAATACCGTTACACCATCTTCAACTAATGCGGCGCAAACATCATCTTGTGTTGACAATGGATTACTTCCTGTAATGGTGACCTGTGCTCCACCTGCTTGTACCACTTTAGCCAGATAAGCCGTTTTGGCCTCCAAATGCAAACAAATCGTTACCTTCAGACCGGCAAAAGGCTGCTCTTGCTCAAATTGTTGACGTATACGGTTCAATACTGGCATATGGGCTTCTACCCAATCAATTTTCAAATGACCTTCTGGGGCCAATTTAAGATCGTGAATAATGCTATTTTGCAGAGAATGGGAAGTCATACGTTATTTCCTCCTATATATTAGTTAAATGGGTTTGTGATCCTTATACATAAATCACACGATGCGTTCCCGACAGATCCAATGGCACGTCCATAATCATATCCATCAGGTCGAGACCGTAACGGTTCAGAAAATGATAGACTGTATACGCACGCTCCTGCGGTTGTCCAAATGGGAAAAGCGACCATTCGATATGATCCCAGTGGCGAAGTGCTGTTCCATTTTGCCGAAGCAGTGCTTCCTGCACCTTTGCCTCCAGATAGGCGATTTGCCCTAGAATTTTCTCACAGTTGGTTTCTCCGAGCTGTAGCAAACCCTTTTCTATCACCCCTGCCTGCTGTATCAGCGGTTTATACATACGGACAAAAGCATCCTTAGCCTCGGAAAACTGATCCTGCATTCCAAGCTGATCTTGAGTAGCAATCCATTGCTTTTTCCGTTCCTCAAGCCCGCCTCTAACTTGAGCAAAAGTTAGTTCGTACTTAAGCATATGCTTTTCCACACCTGGCTCCATCAATGTAAAAGACATTCGGGGCAGCAGGATTGGCATCTGCATCCCTAGCACCCCGAAAGCGTCC
>NZ_JCAJRU010000144.1:0-13413 GCF_059447605.1 Paenibacillus sp. N119s
AGACGATCTTTTATGGATATACTCTTCACCCGGAAGAGTTTATGCCTTTCTTTGATGTGTTCGTATTGCCTTCGCGGGCAGAGGCCTTTGGCTCCGTATTTGCAGAAGCGGCGTTGAGCTGTCTGGCATTGGTAGGTACAGAAGTAGGGGGAATACCAGAGCAGATTGAGGATGGTGTCAATGGTCTGCTCGTGCCACCCGATAATCCGAAGGCACTGGCAGACGCATTAGAAAAGGTCATCGCAGACCCTGCCTATCGTTATGAACTGGCTAGATCTGCCTGTGACAAGGCTAAATCAAGCTATTCTTTAAGTCGTGCCGTTAACGAACTGAAGAAAATGTATTTGAAATTTCCACACTAACCATGCCGGGTATCACCTGATTTGGAATCAGAATGCCGAAAGCTGGAGCGGGGACGTGAGGAGCGAAAAGGTCTCCCGCGTCCTGCCATGATCAGTTTACTAACCCACATCAGACTAAGCATTCCGAAAATAGGATAGAGAACAGATAACAGTGAACTGAAGCCGAACTGACTGATTAAGAAACAGGTGAGCATAATGAATAATGTAATGAGCTTGGGCGAAATTTGCACATGCTGACGAATTTGTAGACTGACTCCATAAATGTCGGCCACAAAGGTACTAAAGATCTCCATAAAAATGAGTAGAATGTATATGATTTCGACAAGCGCTCCCAGACGATAAGCAATGCTTCCCATAGGGATTTCAAATTGCTGAATGCCTGGCATTTGCGCTGACATGACAAAATGGGCAGCCATCAGCATAAAGCCAACACCAATTCCACCTAATACACCGCCCCAGCGGATGGTTTTACGGGAGAATGTTTGGCTGCCTAGAGGGACAAGCACGGCCTGAGCCATAGTCAGATTGAAGGATGTGTACAGCAGTGGAGAGATCCATGCTCTTAGTACACTGTGATCTGTCGTATTCGTAATAAAGCTTTGCGGATTAGGCATGGAAAGGGTGCTATGAACGAGTAAAAGAGATATGGTGATCATCAGCGGGACCACAATAGTGTTCATATGCAGGATCGCTTTAATACCTTTATTCAGCAGTATGTAAGTTCCGATCAGTGTAATGAGCAGTCCAGTTTGGTAGTGAAGATGAAGATGCTCCACAAAAACAGAGCCAGCTCCTGCCAGCATGACGCTATTCACGCAGATCAGCACAATTAGCGTGAATATGCTGATCCATTTTCCGGCATGGGCACCAAAAAGGTGTTTGTTTAGATCCTCGTAGGAGCGGGCTGAAATATCATGAGCGATCAGCATTATTTTCGTACCCAACCATACAAATATGAGTGTGGACAGCATAATAGTGATTGTAGCCCAACGTCCATACTGTGTAAAAAATTGCAAAATTTCTTGTCCGGTAGCGAAGCCGGCACCGACGATTGTACCAATGTATGTAAAAGCAATCTGAAAAACTTGAATATTACGTTTCATTCTCAGTCCCCCCTTGCCTGCTTGAATAACGCTGCAGTGAGCATATAATACAAACTATGTTCAACTGAAATAGGACATGACTGGATGAGACTGAAAATAATTATTATTGAATTTAACGAATAGCTTGACGGGAGCGTAATTTATGGGTCAAATCCTTGCATGGATACTGGAATACGGATATTTGGCAATGTTCGGCTTGCTTGCCCTTGGAGTAGCTGGTATGCCGATACCCGACGAAGTGCTGATGATCGCCTTCGGCGGGCTCGTGTCTCAAGGACACTACAACTTTATTGCCGCACTGGCAGTCACATTTTTCGGCAGTATGACAGGCATGATGCTTAGTTACACATTGGGGCGTCTGCTGGGCAAGCCACTATTGCACCGATACGGTAAATGGGTGAGGCTTACGCCTTCTAGGATTGCCTCCTCCGAAAATTGGTTCGGACGCTATGGCACCTGGGGAATTTTGTTCGGATATTTTGTCCCTGGCTTGAGGCATGTATCCTCATATTTGGCAGGTACAACCCGTCTAGGTGTTTTTCGTTATATCAGCTATGCATCGGCAGGAGCGTTGCTGTGGTGCGGTACATTTTTGGGAATCGGACATGCAGTGGGCATGCACTGGGAACAGGTGGCCAGGCTGATGGAGAAGGTGACGCACCGGATAGGTTTAATCGTTATTCTTTTAATTGTTTTGGGAGGAATCATCGCTTGGTTCTGGAACAAACGTAAAAAAAATGTCACATGACCGTATGGAAAGCAGGTTATAGGTTGAAAGCGGCGGGTGAAGTATGGTACTTTTACCGCATAGGAATGCCGTGGGAGGTCATGGAATGGAAGTATTAAAGAAACGAATTTTAGATGAAGGTGTGATTGCGTCCGATCAGGTGCTAAAGCTGGATGGATTGCTTAATCATCAGGTTGATCCAGAGCTGACAATGGAAATGGGACGAGAGTTCGCAGCCCGTTTCCGGGAAGAGAAAATCACCAGAGTAGTGACCGTGGAATCCTCAGGCATTGCCATCGGGTTTGCGACAGCGTTGGAGTTGGGTGTACCGTTGGTATTTGCTCGTCGTAAAAAGACTTTATTAGCTGATCCAGATGCGCTGTGTGAGCGTGTGCCTTCGTTTACGAAAGGTATTGTTACAGATATTATGTTGTCTCGTCAATTTATTCATGAACATGATCGTGTTTTGTTCATTGATGATATTATTGCTAATGGCGATGCAGCTCGAGGTATGGTCAAGATTATTCAACGCTCTGGGGCGGAGTTGGTTGGATTCGGAGTTGCGGTTGAAAAAATGTTTCAGGCAGGAGCGAGAACCATCCGTGAGCAGGGCATCCGTGTAGAATCATTGGTTAAAATTTCGTCCTTGGCTGATGGTAAAATAGAGTTTGCTGAATAGTAACATTTCGAGACTCCGGATCCTTATTTCTAATAATAACCTTTGCATGAGCATCAATTTCGCTTATAATATAGATAAGGTTTGGGAGAGGAGGCAGCAACATGGGGAATGAACAATTGACCGAACAGTTTTTTCTGGAAAAACTGGCAGCGGCTAAAGTGCATTTTGAACGCGCCTTGGATTGTAAGCATACGGAATTCGACGATTTGTATCCCTATATGATTGAACATCCTCAGTTTTTTTGGTATAAACGCTATGTGGCCTGGTCTGAGTTGTTGACATTGGTTAACCTATGCGAAGAATTGTCCTTCTCTTGGAAAGAAGAATTTACTGCTCACCAAGTGGAGTATGTAGAACAGCGAGTGTTGTCTGCACAAGTGCTGGACTTCTGGTACGAGAAGAACGATACAAAAGAACATGACCACAGTGTAAATCAGTCGGGATAATTTGTTGCTCTGTTGGCAATCCATATAAGTAGTAAGAGGAAAAGACCTAAATGATTTGTTTAGGTCTCTTTTTAAACTTTTTGTATTCTATAAATTATGGCCGTTGGTTGAAAAAATGGATAAGGAGGGAACGTGGATGATAATGGACGAAGAATTGGATGCTTATCGACTCTCCGGTGAAAAGGTACGCGTCGTACGCGATGGATTGGAGTCTAACGATGTGGTTGGCATTGTATTGGCCTGGGATGATGAACAAGTGCTTATTCGCCGTCAAAATCGACGTGTAGTCAAGTTGGATCGCAGCTATACATACCAGCCGTTCAGCGAGCCGCGTCACAATCCGGTAGATCTGGATTAAGACGAGATCGACATAGGGATTGGATAAAAAACGGGGCGTTCATTAGGCATACAGCAACTCCAAACCGGACACAGTAATAAAGGAAAACTCAACAGAGAGGGCGTGCTGTGTCAATGACGGTTATGGATGAAAAAGTACACGCATACAAGGATCAAATCAGCCATTTGGAAGATAAGTTGCCCGAGGTAGTTCATGCTTATCATCGTTTTACTGGAGAATGCTTTCAAGCCGGCAGTCTAGATGAAAAAACTAAGCAACTAATTGCGCTAGGTATTGGCTTATTTGCCAATAATGAGGTGTGCACGTTTTATCATGTGAATGAGGCTCGCTCTAAAGGAGCCAGTGATCAGGAGATTATGGAGGCCGTTGCTGTAGCTGCTGCAGTTGGTGGAGGACATGCTCTAAGCCAAGGTGTTACGCGTGTACAGAAGGCGCTGCATTAAATCGAATTATTCAAACAGATATATTCTTACTCGTAATAACGAACATAGACTGGCCTGAACATGATGGTTATGGAAAGAAGCTTCCGAGCACAGTTGGTGCCTGCGGAAGCTTCTTTTTGCGTGTAGTGCGGGGATTATGCTCTTTTGCTTGCAGCAAAAGCAGTAGGACGAGAGGAGTTATGCTTATAGGCAGAAGAGGATGTAACCCAGCTTCGCCCAACAACGCGTAGGGGTTTAGGGGTTGAGTTATTTGGTTCGGGGCGATATTTCTCGGGTAAAGGAAGAGCAACTGTATGAGGCATGGAGGTAGGGAGCCCGAGATAAGCTCGCATTCGTTCATACATTTCTTTGCGGAATGCGGGCATAGGCATACTGAACTGCTCTTTAGCGCCTTTATATATATAGGTGGCGTGAACGCCGGAGTGGTTTTGTTGTATGTCTAGAACACGAATCTGATACTTCTTAAATTCATGTTTAATTTCAGATAGCAGGATTCCGGTACGATCTATTCCTGCGTTAACCATTTCGACATAAAGATCAGGAGTTTTTAGCACGCCGCTTTCCTCAAGAATGAGACTGTCCCGCTCAAACACTTTTTGAATAAAGGTAAGAAGCAGATAACTTTTCACAAGAGAGCATTGATGCTGGCTAGTATCTGAAGAGATCATTACCATTCACCGCCTTAGGAAAATGTGATGATAATTCATAGTCATCGAAGTGAAGGAACCTATGTTCTCAAGAACTTATGTTCTTATATTAATGTACTATTCCTTTTTTATCAAGGATAAATAAAAGGTTTGACAACTTTATATGATCATGGTATGATCTATCTTGTCGCTAAGAAATTAATTTTTCGAGGTATACATCAAATATATGCGGTCGTGGCGGAATTGGCAGACGCGCACGGTTCAGGTCCGTGTGGGCTAACCCCCCGTGGAGGTTCGAGTCCTCTCGACCGCATCCATTAGAAAAAGGTTTATAGAAGTGCTCTTGTAGCACTTCTATAAACCTTTTCTTATATTTCGGGATGCCAATTTACCAGCAAGGATTTCAATATAAGAACTTGAACTTTATTCAAGTATATAAACAATTCTTTTATAAGTTTATCTTTTAAGATATGATTGGATATAACGCATTTCATGATGAAGCTATTGAAAGGTTGGATAAAAGATGGAGAAAGCAACTTTTGCCGGTGGATGCTTTTGGTGTATGGTGACTCCGTTCGAAGAGCAGCCGGGCATTCATAGTATTGTCTCAGGGTACACTGGAGGAACGATTCCCGATCCAACCTATGAACAGGTTAAAACAGGAACGACAGGTCATTACGAAGTGGTGCAGATTACATTTGAGCCTGAGCTGTTTCCTTATGAAAAGCTGCTTGAATTGTATTGGCCACAAACAGACCCTACTGATGAAGAAGGACAATTTCAGGACCGGGGCACACAGTATAAACCCGCTATTTTTTTTCATACGGAGCAGCAACGAGAGCTGGCGCAACAGTCCAAGGAACAGTTGGCGCAAAGCGGACGCTTTGATAAGCCGATTGTTATGGAAATTCTTCCGGCTACGATTTTTTATCCGGCAGAGGATTATCATAAGAAGAATGTAAAGCATTATAAGGAAGATCGAGCACAATCTGGTCGTGATGAATTTATCGACAAGAATTGGTAATCTGCTTGGATATCCGTTATTACCCACGACAAAGGCAGATCGGGGATCATCCCTGAGTCTGCCTTATACATATTTAGACGAGGTTACTCACACAATGAAGGGACAGAGAAGGAGGCTGACCCGCAAATGAGTACACGACGGAAGTTACAGATTAGAAATCTAATAAAAAAGGCCTTAAAGGCATCACGCAGACAGAAGGAGCCATCTTGTGCGCTTATACGCTCTGGGTGCTCTAGAATACAAAAAATTGTAGTACTTTGTATTTCAGTTTGTATGCTATTTATGGTCTGTAGAACTGCTGTTGCTGAAGCAATTGACCAACAAAACGAGCCGCAAAAGAAGATTGCTGTCATTATTGACGACCTAGGAAACAATATGAAAGGGACAAAGGAGATTTTAAACTTACCCGTTAAAATCACCGTTGCTGTAATGCCCTTCCTGCCTACAACCAAGCAGGACGCTATGGAAGCGCATAAGCGTGGTCATGATGTTATCGTTCATCTGCCGATGGAACCAAAGCAGGGCAGACCTGAATGGCTTGGACCTGGAGCGATCAAGGCTAATATGACGGATGAAGAAGTACGCGCCAAGGTGACGGAAGCAATTAAGGATGTTCCTTATGCCATAGGAATGAATAATCACATGGGCTCCAAGGTCACCTCAGACAAGCGTATTATGTCCGTTGTGCTTGATGTGTGTAAGGAACACGGACTATTTTTTGTGGATAGCCGTACCAATTATTGGTCAGTGGTGCCTGAACTTGCAGCTAAAAAGGGAATGCCCCCAGTGCGAAATGATATTTTTTTGGATGATGTTCATACTATCGCCCATGTGCAGCGACAGCTTGCCAAAGTGGTTGAATGGTTGGCTGAGCACGACACCTGTGTAACGATTGGTCATGTCGGCGGAGCAGGCTTGAAAACCTCTTCAGGACTTCATTTATCGGTTCCCAAATTAAAGGAGCATGCTCAGTTTGTTGGCATTAGCGATCTGGTGCGTGATGTATGGGGATGGACAGGTGATCCAGCCACTAATACTACCATACCGTCAGATGCGCAATAATACCTTCGGCAATAGCTTCAGCAATGTTTTTTTGACCAGGATCACCGGAAAGCATGGTTCTGTCCTGTTCGTTGCTGATAAATCCGGTTTCCACAATGACCGCAGGATGCTCAATTTTATTCAGGAGATAAAAGGGTTTTCCGTACATGGTTCCTCTATTCATGCAAAACAAGCGGTTTAGTGAATGCTGAATCCGTTCTGCCAACAGGTAGCTGCTGCCCTCATCCTGATAAAGCACAATGGGACCGCGTTTTTTAGATTGTTTGGCCCAATTGACATGCAGGCTTACAACCAAAGCAGTGGGAAGTTGCTCTGTTAAGCTTTTGCGTTGGGCAAGGTCTTTAAGATGCCGGGATTTAGACTTCAACCAACGGTTATCATCACTTAATGCGTAGTCCTTATCCCGATTGAGAACAGCAGGGTAACCCTGGGAACGTAGAATCAAGTATAGCTTTTGAGCAATAGCAAGATTAATATCTTTTTCCAGAAGTCCTTTATGACTTGTTCCACCATCCACACCGCCATGACCTACATCAATCAGGACCACGGGCTTGGCAAAAGCGTGATAGGAACGGTTAAAGGGGCTTTCTGTATGTTTGTTTGATTGGGTACCTTTTTCGTCAGGAAGCATAGTTGCATAAGCGATAGGGACAAGTACAGAACTACTAAGGATGCAAAGGCTCAACCCTAGAACGGTCAACCATATCCTGTTTAACTTTTTATTCAACATATTATATTCCTCCAGTGGACGAATTAATTGTGTAGTGCCTTTAAACATAATTAGCCTTGAGCTAGCACAAATATTTAAAAATAGTATGTTCCATTTAAGGGAAACCATACGTAGTTCTTTCCACAGGGGTTAAAGCCGTGGAAAATGTACAAGCTAGTACTACCTGCACCTAACGTGTTATCGGGATATTTCCAAGCACAGTGATCGAAAAGGGTAGGTGCAGATGGAGGAGGTTTATGGAGGATGGCGAAGAGTGACGAGCTGGTGACGTATATAACACAGCGGATTGTACGTTATATGGAAACGCCGCGTGATGTTCGACGCAGCCAAAAGCAAGCCAAGGAGCCGTGGGTGAGCAAATGGTTTGGCATGTTGCCTCTCGCTCTCAAAATGTGGATAAAATCCGCGCGCAGAGAGCGAAGAGAGTAACGTAAACACGCCAAAGAGACCACAAGAGGCATGGGAGAATGCCATTTGAGGTCTCTTTTTAATTTGTTATAAAGATAAATTCAAATACATTTATTGTTACTAAAATAACTGAAATACTAAGATTATAAGTGCAGAAATTCGCCATGGGACAACAATCTTTGTAGTGGTACAAATCGAGAAATACCATTGTGGTAGGTCAATGCATATAAAATGGGTTCAGACGGATGATCCGGAGATATCCAAGCTTGATACCCGCTAATGGATAAGGGTCCTCCAAAAGCAAAATTGATACTTGTGGCAGAAAAAATCATACGCTGTGAATTATTGAGTATGTCCATAAATTGGCTTGTGTTGTGGATGGAAAGTTTATGCTTAGGTTGAAGCCAACCCAGCTCATCATAGGGATCGAAAGGTTCAGACGACACAGTAACTGCTTGTGCCTGAGTTTTCAAAAAGGGTATAGATAAAGAAATCGCGTTGTTCTGGAGCTTATGCTTCCAGCTCCCATCTGCTACTTCTACAGGTAGTGGATCGCCAGTAACAGCATCAATACCTATTTGGCTACCCGTTGAGGAACGTACCAGCCAGTAGGCTAACAGAGGTTCCTCATACATAGGTGTAATTTGTAGCTTGTCGTTAGAAGAAAATTCGGTTTCTGTAAGGGATTTAAGGGATTGACGAAGTACATCCATACTGTAAGGTCCGCCAGGTCCATTCCCGTATTCGTTGAGTTGATAAGCGCCGTTCGAGTCGGATCCGATAATTAGATAGCCGATGTATTCTCCAGCATGGTTTACCTGAACAAGCCAGCTATGGGTTCCGGGGCCGAGCGGATGGTAGCTAAGCTCAGCATCTTTCCAAGAAGCAAAAGGGAGCTGCGACGATAGAGATTGTACGGTGTCGGTCGCTGTTTGTTTTACCTCGTCAGGCACCCCTTGCTGCTGAGTAGGAGGTTTTGATGAAACGTCACCTGGGGAAACGGGAGGAACAACAGGACTCATGGATTCCGTTGATGGAACCTGGAAGCTTTCGTTGTGGTTGGGTGCTGAACTTAAATTGTTTTCTTGAACGGCTGAGGGGGCCGCATGAATGGAAGCGAATGGACAGACTGCGGACAGGCTGATCAGGACAGCTGCGATCATACCTACGCTATAGTGCCCGGAATGATTTTTGTTCAATGGAATCCACCTTTCTGTCGGATGGCTTGCCGACGGAGGCATTCTTTTTTATTAGCATACAGCCTGTCCGATGAAAAGACTGCTGCACTCTGTCGGCGCAACTGTCGTATCCAGGTTCGCTTTTTGCTGTCGATACATAGGGGACAGGCTTGACCATATTTGTGGTTTCAGCAGCGGAAACTGGTGTAGGCTGAAGCAAGATGTTACAACTTGGCGACATGTCTGCAACCCTCCTGCGAAGGAGCGTGAGATATCAGTTACCGCAGATGAAATATCCCGCAGTTAATGGCGGATACAAGTACCTTTGGCTCATATTGCCATACCATTTCTTTACGGCGAGCTTGATGCTGTTCCAATACGGATTCTTTTTTATCCTCTTCCTCTTTTTCTTCCTTGATTAGATCATCGTAGTAGTGGTCAATAACCTCTAATTCCTCGCGTAATCGTTCCTTTGCCTGCTCAGCCCAACTATAATCTTGCTGTCGGAGCTGTTCAGTGAGATAGCTTTCAAGCGAGGCGGAAGCCTCAGACACAGATAGCTGTACTGGCTGTACATGCATATTGCCTGCCAGCAGAGGGCTGAGCTGACGGGTTTCGAGTATAGTGCCAAAATCCGCTACAATAGTGCCACTTTTGAGTGAGATCCCTAGCCACTGAAGTTCCTCACGCTTCAAATCGCAGGCAAATTCTATCTTGTAGCAGACACTGAGCCAAGCTTCATAAACTACGGGAGAACGGGCAGACAACTGACGGGCATCAGGCTGCTCGAACAAATAAACATATTTCCCTCCATCCCGAGCAGCTTCAAAAATTTGATGCAGCCGGCGACTTCCGTATCGAAGCTCCTCCTGCATAATGCGGCCAGGCCCTAATTGCGGCAACGTCGGTACATGACCAAAGTACCGTCCCACGACCTGATCTTGTGCAGCGTTGCCGGGTTCAGACGCTGGCGGGGTCTGAGCCGCTAAACGTTCCTGTTCCGTCCGATAGGCTTCCCCATCAAAGATGAATGTGAAGGACATCGTCTGCGCTGGAACGCCAGTACGCTCTACGTACCCCCAATAGTAGGGGCGGTTTGTTAAGGCTTTATCCGCCTCTGGAGATAGCTTGACAGTTACATGGTGGGGAGACCTCTCAATGATGCTGCACCCGGTAGCTTCCAGATAGGTGCGAACAAAACGCTGGACTTGCTGTGCATTCATAGTCAAGGCTAGCGACCTCCTTTCACACTGCGTCGAGCTTTAGGCAGAGGAGCTGCACCACTTGTTAAGCCTAACAAATCCTCGGTGGTATTGGAGCTACCTCCTGTTAATCGTCCTTTGCGCTGCTTTGTTCCAGATGACTTATCCGTTGCTACGTTTGGAGTGACTGACGGGTCTGTGCGCAGTTGCTCCATTTCTTGTTTGATAGAATCCAGCGAGTGACCCAGCTGTTGCATTTTTCTGCGAATTTCATCATCACTCCTGGATTCAAGCATGATTTTATATAAGCTTTTTTCAATGGATTCTTTTTTCTCAAACTTCTCCAGAATCATGTCTAACCCGCCGATGACCATCTCAAACATATTAATTTTTTCATGCAGCAGATGCAGGATGTGCTCCTCAATCGTTCCAGTTGTAGACAGGTTGAAGATATTCACATCATGCGTCTGTCCAAGGCGATGCACCCGTCCGATCCGCTGTTCCACACGCATGGGGTTCCACGGCAAATCGAAGTTAATCATGTGGTGACAAAATTGCAAGTTAATGCCTTCCCCACCTGCTTCCGTGGCAATCATGACCTGAATGCGTCCACGGAACAGGTCCATCATCCAATCTTTGCGGCCCCGGTTCATACCGCCTCGGTAAGGAACAGCAGACAGCCCGCGATCACGGAAATAGTTGAGCAAATACTCCTGTGTAGCTCGATATTCTGTAAAAATGATCACTTTTTCGTTCATCTTCCGGATGAGCTCAAGTGCCTTTTCCGCTTTGGAATTAGCCTTGATCGCTTTTATATGCGCGACCAAGTCCCAAACACGATCGCGTAGCGGAGAGTCTGGAGCCATCTTTTTGGACAAGTTGACCAGCGTGACAAACACAGCATCCCGGCTGCTGCACACTTCCCGCTGAAGGGTAACGAGAGACAGCATGCTGCTTAAATTTCCGCCATTCGCCTGATATTGCTCTTTGACAAAAGAGGTCACCCCATCATACAACGCCTTCTCTTCCGGGGAGAGTTCCAAGTGAATGTTGGAAACATTTCGTTTAGTGAACTGAACCGGCCCTTCTCCACGACGATTGCGGATCATGACTTTAGACAGCTCATCTTTGAGCTGATCTTCATTTTTAGGCAGACGTTTATCTACAACAAAGTTAGCTGAAAAATCACCTTGTCTTCCCAACTGACCGGGTTTGAGTAACGTGATCAGATTAAACAGCTCAGATAGATCGTTTTGTACAGGTGTTGCTGTCAGGAGTAAACAATATTTTTTACGCAGCTTCATAATGAACTGGTAGTTGGAGGTCTTTTTATTTTTCAGCTTATGAGCCTCGTCAATAATGAGCAGGTCATAATCGGTATCTAGCAGGATGTTACTATGTGGCTCCCGTTTGGCCGTATCCATAGAGGCGACGACGACCTCGGAAGACCAAGAATATGCCTTTTTCTGGGCAACTGCAGGAATGCCGAATTTGCTATTCAGCTCCCGCACCCATTGCAGGACCAGAGAAGCGGGTACAAGAATAAGCACTTTAGAAGCCAGCCCGCGAACCAGATATTCCTTCAGGATCATTCCAGCTTCAATTGTTTTGCCTAGGCCGACTTCATCGGCAAGAATGGCACGTCCGGACATCTCAAACAATACCTTTCGCGCGGTATCGAGCTGATGGGGCAATGGAGTGAGGTCTTGCAAATGTTGAAGACATTGAAGCTCATCAAAGCTCGGCACCAGCTTAGCCTTTTCCGCCTCGATGGCCAGCTGATATAGATCCCAATTTCCCCAAGGGCCTCCCTTGTGCAGTCGTTGGTCCAGCTCGTCCTGCCAGTTGCGGTCAAATTGTATCGGAACAGGCAGTGGTGCTTGGTTTTGTGTGTGCTGGGAACTTGTCGGTTTGGCTTTCATGAGGATTCCCTCCCTCCTAGTAGTAGCACCGTTGAAGCTCTTGGCTCTGTCACATATATGGCATCTATTTTGTACAGATCGTAGATGTAGTATGGACGGAAAAAGATATCTTCATAACAGGAGGGATGAAATCCTTAGTTGCCTTCCATTAACTTTTGAAGTTTACTTTCCGTAGAAGTTTGCGCATTAGGGGTATAAATGCTGCAACGAAGATCGACACTGCCTTGTACCTGGAGGGAAGTCAGGTCAAATAACATTTTGCCAGCCTTGGCATGGCGAAATTCAATGAGCACTTCCGGTGCGGAGCTTACCTCACTCTGATTCCAAAGTTCGTTAAACTCTCCGTAGGTCTGGCTCATATTTTGTATAAACTGTGCATACCAAGGATCGGTTACGTATTGCCCGTAATAAGCGCGAAAAATGGCAAGAAATCCTTTTACAAAGTGTTCCCAATTCACAGCCAGACTTTTAAACTCCTTTTTGGTGAATAGCAGTTCGATCATATTGCGCTGCTCATGTGGCAGCTCGGCAAAATCCATAAACACATGAGCAGCAGCTTCGTTCCACCCGACAATATGGCAACGCCGATCTGAAATAATAGCAGGACAATAGTGCAGCTCTTGTACGATCTTTTGCAGAGATGGAGAAATAATAGCCTGTTCCGCAGGAACAGGCAGGTGATGAGAGCCGGCTTCCAGTGCTAAATCGTACAAATATTTACGCTCATCTGCGTTCAACTGCAAGGCAGCGGCAATAGCATCCAACACGGAGGCGGATACCTTAATATCCCGTCCCTGCTCCAGCCAGGTATACCAGGTTGTACTGACACCTGCCAGCTGGGCGACTTCTTCTCTGCGTAAACCTGGTGTTCTGCGCCGTGACCCTGGGGGCAGACCAACCATATGTGGATGTAGGCGGGCTCTTTTGGTTTTCAAAAAAACAGATAATGCTTCCAGACGTGCTTCCGTTTTCATAAGTATTCTCTCCGTTCGACGAGTGTATGTGAAGTGAGGATATCAGGCGCTTACTATAGTAGTGTTCATTATACCAGGATAAACAAACACTTGTAATAGGATAAGACGAGCGTAAAATGAGGTTTATAAGTAAGCCATTGAGCAGGAG
>NZ_JCAJRU010000145.1:0-13334 GCF_059447605.1 Paenibacillus sp. N119s
GTCCCAGCATACGCTCCCGGCCCACGGAAACCGGACTGTCTATGCTCCCCATGAGTCGCAATCGCGCTTATTCTCATGCGGGTATACGTACGGGTATCCTCCACCAGCAGCCCGTTGCTATTGGCGATCAAGACGTTCTGGATCGAGTTGCTAATCCCAACAGAGGTTTGCGTGATGGAAGGATCATATTGACTTGCCGCCTCATGCGCCCGTCTCATCATGTCGATCTTGGCACGTTTTTGTGAACCGTCAGGGATGATCGCAATCGGATGTTGATTAGGGATCGCATGAGGATGGAGTGTAATCGTGTGTGTACCTGGCGCTCCACCTCCGCGAATGGCCTTGGCGGCCGATTTGGCCAGTCGAATCAGGCTCTGTTCGCTCATATCGCTGGTGTACGCATACACCGAAAAATGCTCCTTCATGATCCGAATACCAATCCCAAAATCGCGGCCTGACAGCGCCGTATCCACGACGCCCCCGGTCATGCCCAGTTGTCCATTGGTACGGTCCTCGACGAACACCTCTGCAAAATCCCCGCCCGTCTCCAGCGCGGCTTGCAGCATATCCTGAATCTGTGTTGGATGTATCATCACGTTCCTCCTCGTTTTTGCCATGTTTCATATTGTACGTCTAAGCGATTAAGATCATATGCGGGTACATGTTTATTTCCCATAACTTTACTATACATGATGTGGGAGTGGGTGTAACTATCTGGGTGGCAAGTGGTTTGGAAGGGAGTGAAAATTTCATGTGTGGGATGGAGGGATTGAAATGAGAAAACCCGATCAGACCGTGAAAGGTCATGTCGGGTTATTTGGGCGTTTTGATTACTGGGTGGATTGAGCAAGTACGTGCATGTAAGGCCGCTACGTAGACGGATCATTCTTCCGATCGCTGTTGACCCCAGATTTTCTTGATTATATTTTAGCGGCTAAAATCCGGGTTCAAAGGCGAACGCTCCGCTTCTTCAGAACGATTCCGTCCCCTCCGCTGTTATGCTTGGGTTTGTTTCATTTTGTTTCAATTTCTAACTGATTAGTTAAAATGCTTTTCTCTAAACGGATATAGTACAAAACATGGTTTAGTTCAATCTCCGTTGAGTGTAAATAATAGGTCGCTTCCTTAACTGAATCCATGCTCAACGCTCCTGCTTTGGCAGCGATAATGTTAAACGCATCTCCAAGTAATTTAATACAAGTTTGAATCCTCTCTGTGTATTGCTCTTCAAGTTCTACTAACTTTTCATACTCCGCTACCATGTCACTCTGAGAAGTCAAAATATTCCCCACCTTTTGGTACGTATATGAGTACCAGTTTTACAAAAATTATATGTTACGTTTATGCGTATCGTCAAGAAAAATTTGTAAAATAAGGTGGGAACCCTAATGGCAAAGAAAGTAGTTGTGAAAATAAACGAAATTACGAGAAAACACAATATCTCCTTGAGAGAACTATCACGTTTATCAGATGTTCGTCACGCCGCTCTCAGTGAACTTCAATCAGGTAAACGTGAGAGCATTAATTTTAATCATATCGAAAGAATAGCCGAGGCTATGAACATTGAAGATATTCGGGAGATTATTGATTTGGTGGAGATGAAAGATCAATAATGAATTAATAGCACTCTTACTTCATTGTCCAAAAAATAAAGGAGTTTTTCAAATGATAATAATTACAATAATAAGAGAGGAAAATACTATGAATCATTATAAATTAATTCAAATTTCAATTAACAAATCCCTAAATTTATTCTTCGTCTTCTTCATCAGTGGTTGTTTCCCCTACCACAAGTATTTTAAACATTGCAACCTTTATTCCTAACCTATTGATAAGATTAACATGATGCAAAAGATTCACTTTACTAAAAAAGGGTAATGTTACTCGAATATCATTAGACTTCAAGCTTGAAATAGCATAAACTAATGTACACTCATTATATGGGAAATTCTGCTCATCAAAATTCTCGTCAGGGAATTTCTCTAACACCTCACGTACCAAGTGTTGTCTATAATGAAGAGAATCCTTTAACATGGTCATTGAAACCGAACCTTGAGCAAAGAGATGGCTTAAAGTTGCTGATCGAGTTCCTTTTTTTACACATACAAAGTGCTTGTCTTTAGAAAGAAGATCACAAATTTCAATTTTACTTCTCGAACTAGGAACCTGAAAATTTTGTTTATCCAAACATAGAAAGTAATCAGAATTTTGCCTTTTATTATAGTTACCTTCTGATTCTTTAGTTTGAATTTCTGTAAGAAAATTAGCGTTATCAATTAGTGGCACTTTCATTATCTCATTTTGTATTCTTGCAAAATAATCACTATCTATTTTATACCAGTTGTTTAGTGAATATATAAATGTATTTTCATCATACTCAGTTTGAAAAACTATAAAATGATTTAGTGAAACTGGAGAAGTAACTGGATTCCCTGTATCGTCGAAACCTGTTATTTTTATTTTGCTTATTTCATTCGGAGAATTAAAGCCAATTTCTTTATCAAGTAACGAATAAAGATCCTGTAAAGTAACCTCGTCGGTGTCTACTTTTTTACGCCCCCGTCTTATTTGGTAAGTCGAACATTTCTCATATTCAATCATATCAGGGTAAGCTAATGAGAGATTATCAGTTTCTTTCTCACTAAGAGCATTAAATAAATTCAGACTTAAAGTAGAGATAATCTCAGCATCTTTAACTAATTTTATATTATCAATAAATCCGAAATTCTCCTTATAATTATCACTTAGGAATAGATCTAATATTTGAATGCATTTTTCTCCTAATCTTGAAAAAGTCACATCACTATTTAAACTTAACGAGGAGGTCGAGCCTCGAACGGAGGTACCAAATTCCTCATCTCTTGATTTCCCTGATACTAGATTAATCAAGTCTTGTTCAAAATCAAGATCAAATTCTCCTACCTCACTACCTTTGTTAAATAACACTCTTTTTTGTTTCGTTTTCAGATCTATGTTTCTTACGTCAAAAGCCTTTAGCTCTTTTGAATCAATTGAGTTTAGCGCTACTTTTAGCCCAAAATTGTTTTCCAAGTTATTTTTATCAATAGCATTAAAACCCAAGCCACCTGTTACAGCGAAGAAGTACGGGGTTTCATCTTTTATTACCTTAACTAAAATGACGTAGGAGTTAACTGTATTTTTTATTTCTTCTCTATTTGGAATTTCTAAATCATTTTCAAGAAAGTTAATCCATTTGGGCTCTTTTGATTTATTTCTTTGAATATATACTTTAAACTCGAAATTAAGTAAGACATCTCGAGGCTTTAGTTCAAAATAATTATTGTCTTCATTTACTTTGTTAGATAAAACTAGTTGGTTAAAGTTTCGTACATTCTCATTGAAGAGATAGTAGGATAATTTCAAAAAAAGGCCTCCTATGATTTAAGATAAATTCTTAATAGCTAGCAGTTTATAAATGCAACAAAGATGCAATGTAATCCACCACAGGTATTCTAATTCAAATGAGTAGAACTGATCATAATCTAGAAGTCCATGAGCCATCCTATTCCTTAAATTGCTGCCGAATCTCTCAACTAAAAGTCCCTGCAAGTCAAAGGTTATATCCGCTGTCAAAAGATCTTCTAGCTCTGGTAGATATAATAAGGAATTTAAATTACGTTCATCTTGTATCCCCTGAGCATCTATTCCAGACACTAAATATCCTGATTCATAGAGGATATGCCTTATCGAATTCTCAAGTTGAGGGATTAAAAGATGAGAACTAATCAGAAATTCACCATTTATACCTTGCTGAAGTCCTTGAGCAAAAATCAATTCCCGACCTATTGGTACAAACGGGTTGTTATACACAATTGGATAAAAATCTCGAATTTTAACATAATGATCCAATGAAATTTTCCTTCTTGCAGGATCAACTAAGCCTTGTGTATGAAGAAAGCGGAAATATTGACCTTTCTTATACATCTCAACTCTTATCGCTGCTTCAACTTCTTCTGGGTTACTTGACGTCATCGATGGTTGACGTTCTATCACTTTACCCATTTCATTTACTGCAACAGAAGTGAAGAGATGTTGAAACATAAATTTCTTAGATGATTTTTCAACTTGTGTTCTTAAAATTGATTTATCTTGTGGCTTCCCAATCGTACCCAAGGCAAACAATGCATCAATTAAATTTTTATTACTTACTATTTTCTCTGCTTCTTCTACATAATGACTTATATCAATTTTACCGCTCGATACTTCTATCAATTCCGAAACTGATTTTTTTTGATACCTGATTAACACTTTATGGATTTCGTCAATTCTACTTTTCGTATTTCCAGCTCTTCTCAACGCTTCAATTGCACTTATTAAATGATTTGAAGCCTTCGTATAAATAGGTTTTTCTCGGGAGATCTCATTTTCTGATTCCTTAACAAACGTTTCTGCTAAACAAATCAACTTTTTTCTTTCATTATCTTTATCTTTTCTTATATGGTGCCATCGAGCACAAATTCCCCAGTATGCTCTTGCTTTCGCCATATTATTATCATTTTCCGATTGTAACGCCATTGATTCTGACAAATTAGAATATTTTAGCGGATCACCTTCACGATATTGTAAGAGTAATTCCATTAACGTTTCGGATAAATAGAAGGGATCGTTACCATTTAGTTTGTCTAGTGCTTTTTCAACTGTATCAATACTTGACTGATAAGGGGTATTCTTTCGTCCCAATAAAACAGCTATCTGCAAGGCTCTTTCTATTCTAGTGTAGCAACCCGTCCAGTCTTCTGGATCAATTAAATTCCAAAAAGATTCGAGGTACGAATTTACGGCTAAAGCAGCGATCTTAAAATCTCGTTTCATAACCCATAATATATCCGCTACTCTTGCTCTCATCTCAGCATTAATTATATTTTCAACAATTAAATCAAGTAGATTCAGATCAAACTCACTAAGATCTTCTAGATTTGCGCTCCTAGACTCATTTAAAATTATGGAAGAACTAAACGGTGCACTAGACATGTTGTTAGAATCAGTATCTAAATGGAATGAGGTAATCATCCCTAACAATTCATATACCTGATATTCCAATTTATTTTTTGCTTCTTTGGCTTCACGCGCTTTTTGATAAAATAAAGGATAATATGAGGTGCATTCTTTACTGTCAACAACAGAAATAACATTCTCCCAAAAGACACCATCAATATCTTGTTTATTGATATTTTCGGATAACAAAGGTTCGCCCTCCTATATTACACGATTCTTTTTCCACCTTTTTAGCCTATCAGCAAGCGCCACCCCATTAATCAGCTTAATGTTCAACCTATCCGCCGCCTCTTTAGCAGCCTTTGTAAAATTACTCGTCGTCACAATCCAAGCATCATAACAACCATGTACCTGTTTACCAGCCTTGAGCCGGAGTACTATATCATTCCCGACATCACGCTTCCAGCGTTTACATTGAACAGCTATTTTATAGCCCTCTTTACCTTTGAGGATCAAATCAACTTCATGATCACCTGACCCACCAACTCGCTGTACTGAATAACCTTGATCTGTATAATAAAGCTCCATTAATCGTTCAAAATCTGTTCCTGATAGTGTATCTACATTAGCTTGGAGAATCTGTGCATCAGTTAGTTTTTTACTCTTTATTTTCCCTTTTGCCTTGCTTACCCCATTGTTCGTGCTAGCAGTTCTACTCCTACCAGTTTTTTTCGTACCAGCGACCTTACTTTTCTTTTTCTGTCGTTGCTTTCGTGTCCACATCGATCCAAATATTTCTCCAATAATCACAGAGCCAAGTAAGATGCCAAAAAGGTACCCCCAATGTAGACCAGGTATTTTAAAATAAATAGTAAGACCGACTATAATAAATAACCCTCTCAATACATAAGCAGCTTGCCTGCCTTCTGCATAATAAGTTCTTGCCACTTACTTTCACCTCATTGGAATATCTCAATTTATATCAAAGGACTATATACCCACGACCAAGGAAATAAAAAAAGCCAAATCCCTACTAAATTCTGCATAAATCTTCTTTATTTCTTACACTATAGCATATTCATGGGGATATATGGAACAAAAAAAAGCCCTTGAATAATACCAAGGACCTAATTCATTTCGTCTTCTAATTTAAGAGAAGACTGAGATTATTTGTGTTCTGTAAAAAAACAAGGAGTCGTTGATAACATATCAGTAATACATTATAGAATTGTTCATAAATCTTTTTGCTCAACTGGTGGTTGAAAATTATAAAAAATCAAATATGAAGTTATTGTTCGTACCAACAAACTCCAATAGAATTGGATTACATAAAGGAGTGTGAGAATTTATGAAGGAGAAGTTAGCAAGAAACATAAGTATATACCGCAAAGAAAGAGGACTTACACAAGAAGAGCTTGCACAAGTCCTAGGGCTTTCATTTCAAGCCGTATCCAAGTGGGAAAATGCTCAGACAATGCCTGATATTTCGTTACTACCTCAGTTATCAAGAACTCTAGAAGTAAGCATCGACAAACTTCTTGGGTACGTAACATGGGATAAACCGATTACCATTTACGAGGAAGAATATAAAACGCAAGAATATTACTGGGGTACTGAACCTAATAAAATGTGTTATCAGGTTTTGCAGTATATGCCTCCTAATAAACACATAAAATTATTGGATATTGGATGTGGTGAGGGAAAAGATGCTGTATTTTTTGCTAGAAATGGATATGATGTCACTGCATTTGATGTTTCGGACGCAGGTATAGAGAAAACCAAGCGACTTGCTGAAAAGACTGGTGTCCATGTTAATGTATTCAAGGCAGATATTTTAGATTATCGTTTGGATACGCATTTTGACGTTATCTTTTCAAGTGGTGTCCTACACTACATAAAACCGGAATTTCGCAAAGAAATATTTGAAAATTATAAGCAGTATACAAATCCAAACGGCTTGCATTTCTTTAATGTGTTTGTAAACAAGCCCTTTATTGCTCCACCACCTGAAAAAGAACCTAATGCGTATAAGTGGTACTCTGGTGAACTGCTTGCACATTATTACGACTGGTTAATTAAAGATAGTTCAGAAATTGTTTTCGACTGCAATTCATCAGGTATTCCTCACAAACATGCCATGACTAAAATGATTGCACAAAAGA
The DNA here is from genome assembly GCF_059447605.1 of Paenibacillus sp. N119s. Taxonomy (NCBI): domain Bacteria; kingdom Bacillati; phylum Bacillota; class Bacilli; order Caryophanales; family Paenibacillaceae; genus Paenibacillus; species Paenibacillus sp. N119s. Next base: position 7,119 of record NZ_JCAJRU010000145.1, read on the forward strand.
TAACCTCATTAGGCTAAAGATACTTCCATATTTAAGGCAACAAAAAGAGGGGTTCGATTTTGCCGCCCCTCTTTACTATTTAAGCAAATAATCTTCCGTACTGACAGCACATGGATTCCACATGCCTTGTGTATGTAAAAAAATATGTTCCCGCACTCAACCCAAAAGCGTTATTTGAATGCAGGAACATATTCAAATTCCTCTTAAACCCTCGTGCATCAATGCTTCTCATTTCGACATATCACTACCACGCACTCCACATGTGTTGAGTTAATATTAATGACAAATCAAAAAGATGTGATTACAAAATTATCCCATATAAAAACTAATAGGAGCCTTGACCAAGGCTCCCTTCTACTGAGATAGATACTTCCCCCTAGTGCAAGTACACTTGGAGAATCTGCTATTAATCATAGGCTTTATGATTTGATTATTACAATAATTCTATGCAAAGCATTATAGGAGTTCAGTTTAGTTTACATCCTCTAGAAAATTCCTACACTTAGCAAAAACACTCAGGTACATCATTAGATCCCTTTTGAGACTTATTTTCCTCACCTTCTTCATAGGATATCAGAGCGTTAACTCCGTGGCTGAGAATGGCACCGGCTCGTGTTGATGCTGCCACAAGAAGGGCTTCCATTATTTCTTCCATGGTACCTCCCAGAGCCTTATATTTTTTCACATGAACATCGATGCAATAGGGACATCCCGTTACGTGGGCTACTGTTACGGCAATTAATTCCTTTGTCTTTTGGGGTAATGTATTTGCTGTTTGATAAACTTGATGCTCGAAATGAAAATAAGAAGCGGCCGTCTCGGGACTTAATTTGATTAATTCCGGAATCCGTTGTAGATTAGTTGGGGATAGGTATGATTTCATATCATTTACCTCCTTTTCAATACGATTTGGTAGAGCATGTACGGACGCCAAGAATCCGATAGACGAAGCAGGTACCTAGCAGACTAGTCAGTATAAATGGAATACCTATTAGTCCTACGTATTTCCATGTACTTTCGACAAATACAAGCATTAATACCAGAACAATCCCAATTATGAATCGTATAGTTCGATCCAAATATCCGACGTTTTTCATGTTTTCATCCCTCCTGTGGTCATTTTAAGGGATAAAAACGCTTTGCTTCTGTGACATAATCACTTTACTTGAGCCAACTGTTCAAGCTCGAAGCGCTGAAGCAAATAAATTTTACCTCGTCCCAATTGAATCCATCCAAGCCTCTCAAATTCCTTCAGTACCCTGCTTACTACTTCCCTTGCTGTGCCTAATTCCAAAGACAATGCCTCATGGGTAGCATACAGGGGTGCTTCTGAATTGGTATTGGTATTCGTTTTCCGTAGTAACAGTTCCGCCACTCTGCGGTCCATAGGAAGGAACGTAATATCTTCAATAAGACTAGTAACCGAAATCATTCTTTTAATGAACAGACGGTAAATGAATTGGTTTAGCTCTTTATATGTATCCATCCAGTGTTTAAACAAGGCGACGGGAAGTACGAGCAATTCCGTTTCTTCTTCCGTTTCCGCTAACGCTTCGTACCCTGTTTCACCTAGAATGCTGGCCATCATAATGACGCAAACTTCGCCACTTTTCACCCGATACAGTGTCAATTCTCTCCCAGACGGGCTTATTTTGTAGATGCGCACACTCCCCCGTAACACGAAAGAGGCATGTTCGAAAATGTGTCCCTCCTCCAGAACCGGTTGGGCGGAAAGACTTATGATGGAAGCCCCTGTATTTTGCCACTTTTCGAGAGGAACTACGGAGAAGCAGGGGAATTTGGATACAATGTTAGCGAACTTCTCAGGATCCATGCAAAGCAAAACCTCCTAATAGTTTGTTTTTAAACATATGCAAAAACGATAGATTCCATTTTTTTAAAAAAACCCTTCCGTCATTGCAGAAAGGGACTAGGCATCGATGCTTCTTGTTAAACATCTCACCTTACTCGTTTCAGCAAAGCAACCGACTTCACATGTATGGATTACGTATTATTGACAACAAGGATGTGGCAATTACAACAATACAGGATTAGCAGAAGTTTTTCCATTTTCAACCTCTGTTTAGTGACCATCATCACATTCCAGCCTATAAGCTAAGGTTAAAATATACAGAACTAGCGTATCCTTTATTTTCATCCATTCCTTTTCGCTCAATTTTCATCGTTTTCAAGTATAAACAACTTTCCATAATGAACTTTTCGTATTCTCTTCTTTAGTGCTAAAGCCGTACTCTTCATAACATTTTTTCAACCAAAACATTATTATTTTGAGAATAAAGAATTGGAATAAAAACAGGGGAAAACTTGAGGTTGTTGGTTTTCCCGTTTTCCTCAATCATTTACCCTGTCAGTGTCAGATGTTTATTTGGAATGTCAAAAGTTTATTGCTTGGCTACACCTTAATTTCATCAACACCACGCACTCCACATGCCTTGAGTGTACAAAAATGATGACCCTAAGGCCTGGTCGCCCCTTGGCGGAAAATCTATCGTTTTTAGATCAGAGGCTTTATGTCTTTCTTTTTTTATTTTCTACTGAAAAGGTCCCTCCTGATCCATCTGCCCCAAGGCAGTCTTGGTTTTTCTGACTTTCTGACAATCCTGTCAAACATAAAACCAGTAAAATAATTTATTGCTCAACTACCCCAAAATCATCCACATAAACATATGCTGTACCAGGATTCTTGTAAGCATACACTGTTGCCCTGGTAGCGCCTGCTCCGGTTGTAAAAGGAATGTTTACCATTGTCCAGGATGTACTGTCAGATGTTGCGGATGCATCCGTTCCTTCAAAGCCATTAACGCCAATCTGAATCCGCTCGCCTATGTCTGCCTTGACCCAGGCGGTACACATATAGCTGGTATTAGGACTTAGCCCCGTAAGTACCTGCTCGATACCATCTTCTCCGGGTCCCAATCTAACACTCTTAGAGCCGCTTCTTGGTACCGATACACTTGCAGCAGTATCTGAATATGTTGCTGCCCATGGTGAGATTATCCCTTTCTCGAAATCAGATTGCCTTACGTTATTAACATAAAGTAAGCTGACACTCTCAAAAACCGGGTCCGGAGGTGAAGAAAAATCATGCCCGGCAGTCCAGTCAGTTCCACCGAACTCATATGCTCCAATATCCGGTGCCGCACCAACATAATCATTCGTGATTCCAGATATTACAACCCCTGCATTAATAGCTGGAGAAGTAGACTGCAACCTGAAATCATATGCTGTGGGATTCACAAATAACGGATTGGTTTCTGAGGTAATATTATTTCCCTCTATATGAGTACCAGGCAGTGTAAAGGCTGTAGTAAAGATATTGTTGAAAATTCTGTTGCCGTACATATCTGACTGAAAATTACTTCCCCAATATCCTACATTTCCGTTACTGTAGGTGGTATTGTTATAAATCAGGTTAAAATTACTGGGTGTATTCAATCTTATCCCTGTATAGTTTCCCCATACAACATTATGATGCACAATATAGCCCTTGCTACCATTATCCAGATAGATACCAGTGCCGGAATAATTCTTTGCCAGATTATCATGGATGTAATTATGATGAATTACCGTCCCTTGCCCATCCCAGGCAAATTCATAGAGTATTCCGCAGTCTTTTGTCAGCTTTCCTGCATTGTACAGATTATTATATTGTATCTGGCTGTTTTGGGTAGGCATAAATATCAGATGACGCCCAGCGTTATATACCGTATTATGACTGATTAGATGGTTTGCCCCCAATAGATAGATTGCCGGAATATCCGCTGCCGAATAATTTGCTTCATGAATAAGATTATTAATTACCTTATTTCCTGTTCCCTCTATACTCACCAGATTACCGGAACTGTAGGTCAAAGTACTGTCTCTAAGCTCATTATTGGTACCGGACATAAATATCCCTGTACTGTATTGTCTGGTAACATCCGAATCATGACTGACATATTCCGCAATCATATTAGAAACTTTACAGTAATTAGAATTCGACATTTTAATGCTGGAGGCAAAGATATTAATTCCGGTAATATTTATGTAAGAGCGGGAACTTAAATCAAATGCATAAGTCCGCTTCTTTGCTTCTACTGTCAAAGTATTCGGATCAACTCCACCAGGTGCCCATAAATAAAGTCTGCCAGTAATGCTGTCATAATACCATTCTCCCGCACTGTCAAGATCTTCAAGATTACCAGTAATATAATAGCTGTTACCGCCTGTCGCTGCAGTATCTATTTGATCAAAGGTAATGGAGCCGTCACTTGAGCTGGTAATGGTACTTTTATAAGATTTGTAGCCTGTTCCCGGAACACTCCAAACCGTTTTGCCAACCCAGTATCCAGGTGCCTGAGTTAAGTTTCCATCCTTGATGGTTGTAGTGGAACCGGAATCAACTGTTGCATATGTTGAATTTAAGGGATCAAGTGTTGATGAATTGGGCCATCTAGCTTCAAATTGCATTTGCTTATTAACAAATATCTGATTTTTTGTTCCAAGGGAACCCCTCATTTCCGCATAATAGATGGATCCGTAGTAATTTTTCCAGCCAGTAACCGGATCGGCACCGGATACCGTTACGTTCTCTCCTGTATAAGCCTCAAAGTTTATGGGTTTTGCAGAAGTTCCGGAAGTATGAAGTGTTACTGTTTCCCGGTATGTACCACCTCGTATGATGCAGGTATCTCCGGCTGTCATGGTATCTGCTGCCTTTTGTATGGTTTTCCATGGATTTGATAGTGTACCGGTTCCAGTGATGTCATTCCCCGTTGTAGAAACATAATATACGGAATTTGCCTTTACAGTTTCCACACCCAGATTAAAAGTAAATACATAAATCATCATAATTACAACTAAAAATCTAAAGCCTGTTCTCTTATTCATAGCTTACCTCCTGGAATGAATTCTATTTTTAGATACGGCTTCTACGCTTGGGCCTAAGTTCACTGCTAGGTATGTTCTAATGTAGAAATTTGTGTATATATAAGCCCTTAATTATTTAATCGACTTATACCGACTTAAAGTTTATGATTCTTTCGGCGAAGCTTCTCCGATACTGAACCCATCTCAGCCATTTCATTGACCATGCATGGTATTATTTTCTTTCCGAAATGGGTGCATGAGCATCCAGAGATTAAAGTACGCTATCAAATTGATTTCATCCCTCTGATGGAAGAATCGCGTGAAAAAAAGCCTGAGCCTGTGTCCCATAACGTAAGACAAATTAAAACACCTACCAACCTGGTCATACCCTGTCTACTTGACAGGGGTATGACCAGGTTGGTAGGTGCCCAGCGTTCAATTTCCTTCTATTTCTTTTTCAGCTAAGCTAGCATACTCTCTTTTTAGCAAAGAATAATGGTATTGATCGCATATCGAACCATCACTAAACCAATAATGCTCTCGATAAGCTCCCTCCAACTTAAAATGGAATTTTTCTAATAATTTTATAGAAGCTTGATTACATGCTGCAACCGTTGCATAAATTTTGTTCAACTCCAAATCCTTACGTTCAAAAATGGTATCTATAAATAGCTCTAGCAATACATTCGCATATCCTTGTTTTCTATGTTTTAGAGGCAAGTAGTATCCGATCTCGGCACTTTTATTTCGAGAATTATAGTCAAAAAGCTGTATCTTTCCTATCCGCTTATTACCGTTACTTTTATCAACCAAGATATATATTAATTGCCCATTTGCAAGCTTTTTCAGTACATTCTCTTTATAATTGTTATATGGAGGAAGTTCGATTATGGGTCGGCAAGTATGTTGCTCTTTTTCGCTTTCAGTAAAACTCCAATCATATAAGTCTGGTAAGTAATCTTCAATATTCCCACCAGTTAAAAGTACAAGTCCTCTTATCATTCTATCACTCCATTATTTTAAATTTAGATCGTTTGGATAGGGCATCATTTTGGTTTTAAGTATCTGTTTTGGCAGCATGAAAAAGCATCGAAATGGCAAAGCATGTGGCCTAGCACCATATTTCCATATTAACTCATGTTACACTTCCCTCTCATACTCCTACTTCTAAAAATAAACATAGTAAATCCCCAATGAATGGGTCATTCTGTAAACTAAATCTCTCTTTTAACCGATAAATACATATGCTGGGTTGTTTATTAAATATCACCTCTAAACTTTTATAGCTCACAAACCTTGTAATACATATCTATCTTGACTGACAGTTCTACTCATCTGCGTCTTCTT
>NZ_JCAJRU010000146.1:0-13258 GCF_059447605.1 Paenibacillus sp. N119s
CTGCGCATGGAGATTATTGAGGATATTGTGCCAGAGCCGAAAGGGGGCGCACATCGTAACTATGAAGTGACCGCTGCCGCAATCAAGGAGTTACTGGAACGTCATTTGGCAGACCTGGCGAATATGAGCTGCGATGAATTGAGAGAAGACAGATATCAAAAATTTCGGAAAATAGGCCAATACACCTTTTTAAAGCCCTCGGAATCTGAGCCTATGTTGTAATACGCTGGAAACGGGTAACAATAAATATGACGAACTTCCTATACAAATAGGAAAAAGTGTAGTAGATTTAATTGTTGGAAAAAGATATAAAGAGTAGCACCTTTGAAAACGGAGGAAAAACCCAAATGCGCAAAACTAAGATTGTATGTACCATCGGTCCTTCCAGTGAATCATTGGAAAATGTGAAGAAACTGATTATGGCTGGTATGAACGTAGCCCGCCTGAATTTCTCTCACGGTGATTTCGAGGAGCATGGCAACCGGATTAAAAACATCCGTCAAGCTTGTAAGGAGCTTAACAAAAATGTTGCTATTTTGCTCGATACGAAGGGGCCGGAAATCCGGACAGGAAAGCTCGAAGTTGAACCTATCGAGCTTGTTCAGGACGAGTTCATTACGCTGACAACGGAAGAAATTCTCGGTACGAAAGATCGTATCTCCATTACGTACAAGGATCTTCCCTCGGACGTGGAGCCCGGCTCCACCATTCTGATCGACGATGGTCTGATCGGACTCACCGTTATTGAAGTATCAGGCACTGAAATCAAATGCCGCATTGTCAATGGCGGAACGATCAAAAGCAAGAAGGGCGTTAACGTTCCAGGCGTTGCTATCTCATTGCCTGGTATTACGGAGAAAGATGCGAATGATATCATTTTTGGTATTGAGCAGGACATTGATTTCATCGCAGCTTCTTTTGTTCGTAAAGCAAGTGATGTACTGGAAATCCGTGAATTGTTGGCGAAGCACAATGCAAGTCACATTCAAATCATTTCCAAAATTGAAAATCAGCAAGGTGTTGACAACCTGGATGAGATTTTGGAGGCTTCCGATGGCCTGATGGTTGCCCGTGGTGACCTCGGTGTGGAAATTCCTGCTGAAGAAGTGCCTCTGGCGCAAAAATTGATGATTAACAAATGTAATGTAGCTGGCAAACCTGTTATTACGGCAACACAAATGCTGGATTCCATGCAACGTAACCCGCGTCCGACTCGTGCGGAAGCAAGTGACGTAGCCAATGCTATTTTCGACGGCACAGATGCAATTATGCTGTCCGGCGAAACTGCTGCGGGTAAATACCCGGTAGAATCTGTATTGACGATGTCCCGTATTGCAGAAAAAGCTGAATCTTCTCTGAACTACCGTGATTTGTTCAAAAAACAAAGAACGGCTCAAGAGATTAGTATTACAGAGGCAATCAGCCAATCCGTTTCTATTTCGGCACTTGATCTGCATGCCAAAGCAATCCTGACGTCCACTCAAAGCGGTACAACGGCGCGTATGATTTCTAAATACCGTCCGGAAGCTCCGATTATCGCTGTGACAACACAGGAAAGAACAGTTCGCCGCTTGGCTCTAATCTGGGGCGTACATGCAGTGCAAGGCAGACCAATCGTTGATACAACAGACAGTCTGTTTGACAATGCGCTGGAAGGCGGTCGCAAATCTGGCCTCGTTAAAGAGGGCGATTTGGTTGTAATCACAGCAGGCGTACCTCTTGGTGATTCCGGTTCCACGAACCTGATCAAAATCAGTTGCGTTCCAGCACAAGCGTAATTGTAGTCCCCCCGAAGTAATACAGGGTCGGTATCTACTCGTTGCAATAAGTAAAAGAGCATTCAGGTCTTATAAGACTTGGATGCTCCTTTTTTTGTTAGCTAATTCTCATTTCTCCTCGCCGTATAAAATCAAGGAATGCCTGTTGCATTTTGCTCATGGGCATATCTTGTGAGTACACCATGTTTATTTGATAGTGGCTCTTATTGCTGTCAGCTTCGGGATAAGGAAGCCATTCCACTGAGAGGGCAGTATGATCCTCGCTACGAACTCCGCAGGCAGGAAAGAAGGCAAGCGCTTCTCCGCCACCGACCACTTGCTTTACTACTTCCCAAGAGTTGATTTCCAGATGGGATCTAACTAGCGAGGAATAGGAATCTACCACAGATGCTCCGCTATATTTTACCCACATGTGCTTGTCCAGCGTATCGATCCCATTGATATCCAGCGACTTGGATGTCTTTGCTGATGCTGCTCGGATAATCCCCACCTGATCTGAAGCCACTGGTTCTGCCGCCGTATTCTCCAGGAGAGATTCTCGATCATCGAGAAAAGCGAAATCAATGTCTCCCTCTTTCAGTAGCTGCTTGATTACATCCGGAGATTGGATCTCTAGCTGAATACGACATTTTGGGTACTGCTGCGCAAATTCAGCCACGATGGTCGGGAGAAGATACATGCCCGAAATCGACTCTGCACCCAAATGTAGTTGACCCTGTGATTGTTCTGTCAGCTCATCTACAGCTTGTCTGGCGTCTTGCTCTAGAGAGAGAATCTGCTTTGCGTATGGGAGCATTTTTTTACCAGCCTCGGTCAGCATAATTCTACCTTGTTGAAGAGAGAACAAAGTTGCACCCATTTCCTTTTCCAGACTTTTCATATGAAAGCTGACGGTGGGCTGTTTGATCTGCAAAGTTTCAGCTACTTCCGTCGCTTTATGAAACTTGTCGATCAGCACTAAGATGCGCAATTTTAATATATTCATAGAATTGAACAGCTCTCCTTATTTGATATTCATGCGTGAATTTACACTATAGATTTATTATATACCGAAAAATAATTTATCTATCAATATTTTATATTTGTTTTACAAAACCAAGTTGTTCGTCTAACATTCCAAGCCTACAATGTAAAAGTGTTGATGGTCATAAATAAAAAACCGTCACTTAAATAAGGGGAGGACAATAAAAAATGTTGAAAAAATGGCCGTTCATTCTGATGACTCTCACCATGGTATTTGCACTTGCAGCTTGCGGATCAGGTAACAATGCTGCACCACAAGGAGATGCTGCTGCAGGAACAGACAATAAAGCAGCTGCTGAACTGACAGGTAACATTCTGGCTGTTGGCTCCACTGCGCTTCAACCATTGGTAGAGCAAGCGGGACAAAAATTTATGGCTGTCGATAAATATAAAGGCATTGCAGTTCAAGTGCAGGGCGGCGGTAGCGGTACTGGCTTGACTCAGGTTTCCGGCGGACAAGCGGATATCGGTAACTCTGACGTGTTTGCAAAAGAAAAACTGGAGAGCGGCGCAGAAGAACTGGTCGATCACCAAGTAGCTGTTGTAGCTATGTCAGCGGTAGCGAATCCTAAAGTAGGCGTTACAGACCTGAAGAAAGATCAACTGGTCCAAATCTTTACAGGTAAAATTACGAACTGGAAAGAAGTTGGCGGTGCGGATCAAAAGATCGTAATTGTGAACCGTCCAAGCAGCTCCGGTACTCGTGCTACCTTTGAAAAATACGCACTGGGACAAAAAACAGAAGATCTGCCAGGCTCCATTCAAGAAGATTCCTCTGGTACTGTGAAAAAGCTGATTGCTGAAACACCTGGTGCGATTGGTTACCTGGCTTTGTCCTACATCGACAACACAGTTACTGCTTTGAAATACGACGGTGTGGAAGCTAACGTTGAAAATGTAGAACAAGGCAAATATCCAGTGTGGGCATATGAGCATATGTACACCAAGGGTGAGCCAAAAGAGCATGTAAAAGCATTCCTGGACTACATTCTGTCTGATGAAATCCAAAAAACAGACGTTGTAGATTTGGGATACATTCCAGTATCAGGTATGCAAGTGAAACGTGATGCTGACGGCAATATCACGAAATAAGGAGAGGTTAGCTCCTGTTCGGATGAACACAGCTAACGCGAGTATATTCACGAAGAAGAGGCGGACTAGCGTCCGACCTCTATTCTTCGGTTAAAGGAGTTACAGTATGGAACCAATTGAAGGGAAGGCATACATGGAACAGAATAAACGATCCCGAGTTATGAAAGAAAGACATTACTGGGAAGAATGGACCGGCCGCATCTATACGTCGGTTTGTGTCGTTTTTTTAGTTGCAGTCATTGTCTCCATTGTATATTTTGTTGCCTCCAAAGGTGTAGCTACATTTGCGGTGAATGGAGTCAGTCTGCAAGAATTTTTCTTTGGTACCAAATGGAGTCCGGATGGCGAGCCCAATTCCTTCGGCGCGCTGCCGTTCATTACAGGTTCTTTTGCCGTAACCATATTAGCGGCCTTAATTGCCAGTCCGCTTAGCTTGTGCGCAGCTTTATTTATGACGGAAATCGTGCCGAAATCGGGTAAACGGATCCTTCAGCCTGCCATTGAATTATTATCCGGCATTCCATCGGTTGTTTATGGCTTTGTCGGTCTGACTGTAATCGTTCCGTTGCTGCGAAACGTGTTCGGGGGACAAGGCATCGGCATTCTCGCAGGTTGCCTGGTGTTGTCGGTTATGATTTTGCCGACGATTACGAGTATTATGGCAGATGCGTTGTCTTCCTTGCCAGGGGGTCTGCGTGAATCCTCTTATGCGTTGGGGGCTACCCGCTGGCAGACGATTGCCCGTGTTATTATTCCGACGCTGTTGCCTGCTCTTTTAACAGGAGTTATTCTCGGTATGGCTCGTGCCTTCGGAGAAGCGTTGGCTGTACAGATGGTTATTGGGAATGCACCGCACATACCGCATTCCTTGCTGGAATCCGCTTCGACCTTGACCAGCGTCATTACACTTAGCATGGGCAATACAGCGATGGGCTCCGTTCATAACAATGCACTCTGGAGCATGGCGCTTGTCCTTTTGCTTATGACATTTATTTTCGTACTGCTAGTAAGGCTGCTTGAAAGGAGAAACCGGGTTTGATAAAAGCTAAAACGACCGATAAGATCGCTACATTTGTAATCTGTTTCTTCGCCTTGTTCATTGTTGCACTTTTGGTAGGATTACTGGGCTTCATTTTGGCCCGCGGAGTCAGTCATATTTCTTTTGACTTTCTAACCAGTGCTCCCCAAACGTTACGCGCAGGTGGCGGGATTGGCCCGCAATTATTTAATTCTGTATTTTTGCTAATTTTAACTTTGATTATCACCATTCCAATCGGCTGGGGCGCTGGCATTTACATGGCGCAATATGCAAAGCCGGGGAAAATTACGGACTTCATCCGACTTGTCGTCGAGGTATTGTCCTCGTTCCCGTCGATCGTGATTGGATTGTTTGGACTATTACTTATCGTCAATACGTTTGATTTTGGTTTTTCCCTTTTGTCTGGGGCTCTGGCTTTGGCCGTATTCAATCTGCCGCTGATGGTTCGCACAACGGAGCAGGCTTTCCGTGCAGTGCCAAAAGAGCAAAAGGAAGCGGGACTTGCGCTTGGGTTGTCCAAATGGAAAATCATTACCTCCATTTTGTTGCCAGCTGCGCTGCCGAGCTTGATTACGGGGACCATCTTGGCCGCAGGCCGCATTTTCGGGGAAGCCGCCGCGTTGCTGTTTACAGCAGGGATGAGTACGCCGCCGCTTGATTTTACCGATTGGAATCCATTGCATGCCAGATCACCTATTAATCCGCTGCGGCCTGCTGAAACATTGGCTGTTCATATTTGGAAGGTCAACAGTGAAGGTATTGCTCCTGACTCCAAGGATATCGCCGCAGGCGCTTCCGCAGTGTTGGTACTGCTCGTACTGGTCTTTAACCTGAGTGCAAGATGGTTCGGAAGAGTCGTCTATCGCCGTCTGACAGCAGCCAAACGTATGGACTAGAGAGGGGATGGAGAATAATGGAATATGTGATTACACGAACGGCAAAAACCGCCTCACCAGCAACATCCGTTCAGTCTACGCATTCAAAACAACTTGCGGAGCAGCATCCGCACCCGTTTAGTACCGAGGATTTGAGTATTTATTACGGAAGCTTTGAGGCTGTGAAAAAAGTAAACTTAGCCTTTCCAGAGCAGACCGTGACCGCCTTGATTGGGCCCTCCGGCTGCGGTAAATCGACCTTTTTGCGTTCCCTTAACCGAATGAATGATGAAATTGCATCTTCATCAACAACCGGACATATTTGGATGGATGGACAGGATTTGACTGCGCCGGAGACGGACGTGATCAAGCTGCGTCAGCAAATTGGCATGGTATGGCAGCGGCCGAATCCTTTTTACAAATCGATTTATAATAACATTGCCTTTGGCCCCAAATATCGCGGAGTGCGCAAAAAGAAGCAGCTTGATGAAATCGTCGAAAGCAGCCTGCGCAAGGCGGCATTATGGGATGAGGTCAAGGATCGTCTTCACGATTCTGCTCTCGCTCTGTCTGGTGGGCAACAGCAACGGCTTTGTATTGCACGTGCCCTTTCCGTAGAGCCGAAAATTCTATTGCTTGACGAACCGGCTTCCGCGCTGGACCCTGTGTCTACAGGCAAGGTGGAAGAGCTTATTACCGAATTGAAAAAAGAGCTGCGAATTGTGATTGTAACGCACAATATGCAGCAGGCTGCACGGATTTCCGATTATACTGCTTATTTTTATGTCGGAAGCTTGGTTGAACATGGGAAAACGAACGATATATTCACAAATCCTGAAAACGAGCTGACTCAAGAGTACATCATGGGTCGCTTTGGATAAGCCGCACAGTTTGACGATTTGTTTTAAATATGAAGCAGGATAAAACATCTTACTAAGCTAGTATTAGTAAGATGTTTTTTTATTAGTTTAATAAACTCTTATATTTGTATATAATAAAATATATTGATTATTTGGCTATATTTTCATATAATACATGTGTTTAATAGTTCTTGAATCACCACAATCGAATTAAAAGGAGAGACTTGGAATGAGGTTTAACGTTAAAAAAACTGTCAAATGGATCGCCTTTTCTGGCATGGCTATTACCTTAACATCGGGACTTATTAACCCTTCATGGGCAGCAGCAGAGCAGGATATGACTGATGCGGGCACTAGTGTTATCCAAGCCGTATATAACGATGCAAACGTTTACAAAAATGCTATTGTTCCAATGGCCACTGTGAATGTGAGTAGTTTGCTGGACAAGTATCGTGATTTTAGTAAATTTTCCACTGGGAATACATCCAAGGACACTACGCTTGCCTTGAATATTGTATCGTGGCAATTGCCGCATGGCGGATTTTTCAAAGCGATGGAAAAAAATTATAAATCCAAATGGGACGGCAAGGCAGCGCGCTCTACATGGAAGAGCAAGGATGGTGTTGAACTTGGAACGTTTGATAACGAAGCCACGACAACCGAGATTCGCTTTTTAGCGGATGTATACAAAAGAACTAAAAATAAAGACATTAAGAATAGTGTGCAAAAAGCAGTTGATTTCGTACTAACCTCTCAATATTCCTCAGGTGCTTGGCCACAGGTATATCCTAAACGTGGTAATTATTCCGATGCTGCAACCTACAACGATGATGCAATGGTTAGAGTGATGGTGCTGGCAGATGATATTGTGAACAAAAGGCAGCCGTTTGATAGCGATATTCTTGATAATACATATCGCTCCAGGCTTCAGCAGGCTCTGAATAAAGGTGTACAATATACACTTAAAGCTCAAATTGTAAACAATGGCACGCCAACGATTTGGGGAGCACAGCATGATCCGTTTACTTATGAATCTGTACCTGCGCGAGCATTCGAGCTTGCTTCCAAAACAACTACGGAATCGGTAGGTATTACGGCCTTCTTGATGTCTCAACCGCAGACAGCTGAGGTGAAAAAAGCAGCTCAGAGTGCCTTGAAATGGTTTGACACGAATCGGATCGACGGTATGAAATACAATCGTCAAGGTCCGGAGTTTTTCCAAAAGGATGCATCAAGCGTGATGTGGTATCGTTTCTACAATGTGGGGGACAATAAGTATTTCTTCTCGGACCGAGATGGCAAAAAGTATACGGACATTATGAAAATAAGTGAAGAAAGACGACTTGGTTATGCTTGGGCGGGAACTCAGGCGAAGAGCTTGCTGAAACTGGCTTCGGAAAGTGGATATTACAAACTGTCCAAGCCGTTGCCGCAATAATAAAGTCATCATATTAATGTTATGTGAGGGTGGAACCGATTGGGTTCGGCCCTCTTTTTGTTCCCAGGCGGTAAATATGGTTTAATGGAGAGAGGGCAAAATAGAGATAAAGATGCACAAAGATAGGAGAGCTTGTATGACTCAAGAGGAGAAACAAACGCAATTACGATGGTATGGAGCGCCTCTACGTGTCCGTTATCAGGAAAGCGACCAGATGGGGGTCGTGTATCATGCGAATTACTTAAACTGGTTTGAGATCGGGCGTACGGAAATGATCCGACAGGCGGGTTTTAACTATCGGAGTATGGAAGATCGAGGCGTTATGCTGCCAGTTATTGAAATCAATGCGAAATATGCGAGTCCTGCTCGATATGATGATTTAATTACGGTTTATACTGCTATCACGGACTTCTCCAGACTACGTTTGAACTACACCTATGAGGTTCGACGGGTAACGGATGAGGAGCACCAAAGGAATGTGGGAAAGGTATGGACAGAGGGTGATACACTACCAGGAGAACTGCTGGTCACGGGAACGACACGGCACGTGTGGCTGAACACCGACTGGAAGCCCGTTCGGCTCGATCAGGCACTGCCTGAGCTGTACACTGCGTTAAGGTCTGCTTTTACAGGCGGGGAGGGACAGGAGCCATGATGATGCGTAAACGTCTGTGGCTGTTGCTGCTGCTCATTCCGTTGGCGGAGCTGTACGGGTTTATATGGGTAAGTCACTGGATCGGAGCGGGCAAGACCATTCTGCTCATTATTCTGACGACGTTGATTGGCGCTGCCATGATGCAATTCGAAGGGCGCAAGGTGATTGCCGATGCCAAAAATGAAATGAACCGGGGGCAAATGCCCGGTCGTAAAATGCTGGATGGATTATGTGTGTTTTTCGGCGGAAGCTTGCTGCTTATCCCCGGATTTTTAACAGATATTATTGGTTTTACATTGGTGTTTCCTTTAACACGAGTATTGTACCGTCGTTTCTTATTGAAATGGCTGGAGAAGAAAATGAAAAACGGCAGTATTACGTTTCGACGCTTTTAAATGAAACTGCCGCTATCCCCTATCCCTGACCTAACGGACTCTTCCGGCAAGAATATAGTTGCGCAAGTCCTGAATGACATGCGCGCGATTCAGTGCATCAAGAACGATGAGTGATACAGGTCCAATAATGAGTCCTAAAACACCAAACAGCTTGAGCCCGATGAACATCCCGATGAGGGTGGGAAGCGGGTTCAATCCCACGCTGCTGGCCAGCACCTTAGGCTCGACGATCTGCCGTCCAATCAATAGGATGGCGTATAGGATTGACAATCCAACCCCTAGTGCCAAATTACCTGACATATATGCATACAGTGTCCACGGAATCATCACAATGCCAACCCCTAAATAAGGTAACAAGTCCACCAGCCCGATCATCAAACCGATGGTAAAGGCTGATTCCACACGCAAGATGAACAACCCAATGATGACCGTTAATGCTGTTATGGAAATGATAATAAACTGTGCACGCAAATAGCCGTACAATGCTTTACGCAGATCGTGCCAAATATCTGACAACGGTTTGCGGATCGTATCAGGAACCGTATTCGAAAGTAATCGACTATGTCGGTCCCAATCCTTACTGATAAAAAAGGCAGCTAATACAATAACCATTAGCACCGCTCCCATATTAGGCAGAGAGGTTAGCAGATTCAAAACCCCATTAAAAAATTGACCGACTAGTGTAGTAACAGCCGAACTGACGGTTTGAGTCGTTTTATCAATATTGCTGTTAATGGTGTGTTGGTAATCTGGATTATCCCGAATAAAATGGTTGATTTCAATAATTATATTTTGGATCAAATCACTTTGAGTCCAATCTATGAACAGGCTTTTGAAACGCTCGATATGCCCGTCAAAAGTCATGGCCAGCTTAATCACTTCTCGAACTATGCGGGTGATTGCAGCAGACAGGATGATCGCGATTCCGCCTAAATATACAAATAATGAGACCGTGACAGCCGCCCAACGTGGCATCCGAGCCTTGTTGCGCAAAAAAACGACCAGGGGATTCATAGCATAGGCCACAAGCCAGGCGAATAAAAAAGGATAAACGAGAGGGAATAGCACATATATGCCCAGCAACAGAGCTACAATCACGATTACGACCCATAGAGCACGAAATATGCGATTCAGGATTAATCGGCTCAAGCTCCCACGCCTCCTTTCTTTTCGATGGTATCCCTTAAGATCTGTGCTCTACTATACTTATGCGGGAAGAGGGTAAGACAAGACCTGTGTAAAAAAGTGCAAATGAGCTCATATGTTTTGTAAGGGGTTTCAAAAATTTCTTTATTGATGCGATAAAACATTTGAATGTGTTGGAATAGCCCTCAATGTTCACATAAACGACAAAATCCAGTATAGTGAAAGAAGGTTTAAATATTGACATATGGCGTTAACATTACTCAGCTATTTAAAAGGCATATCTTACTTTTGAAAATGTTTACATTGCAAGTCCGTTCACAATGTTTTTACAAAGGAGAGATGTAACGATGACAGCGACTAAAGGTCTGGAAGGGATCGTAGCGACCACTTCCTCCATAAGCTCTATCGTAGATGGCGTTCTCACGTACCGGGGTTATAACATTGATGATTTGGCTGTTAACGCCGATTTTGAAGAGGTAGCTTATTTGTTGTGGTTTGGGAAGTTACCTGACCAAGAGCAATTGCAGGAGCTTCGCAGCCAGTTAAGCGAATATGCTGCTATTCCGGATGAAATTATTACTCAGTTAAAGTTATACCCGAAAGAATTGAGCACGATGGCTGCCTTGAGATCAGCTGTATCGTCTCTAGCTTTGTATGACCCAGAGGCGGATGATATGTCAAGGGAGTCCAATGTGACAAAAACCGTTAAGCTTCAGGCGCAATTGCCCACAATTGTGGCAGCCATAGCACGTATACGTGAAGGCTTGGAACCAATTGCGCCTAAAAAAAATGTTTCCATTGCTGAAAACTTTCTGTATCAGCTGACTGGCAAGGATCCGGAGGAGACGGCTATTAAAGCGTTCAATCAGGCTCTCGTGCTGCATGCCGATCATGAATTGAATGCTTCGACCTTTGCTGCGCGTGTAACGGTAGCCACTTTATCAGATATTTATTCTGGAATCACATCTGCCATCGGGGCTTTAAAAGGACCGTTGCATGGTGGAGCCAATGAGGCTGTTGCCAAAACGCTGGAGGAGATTGGCGGTTTGGATCAGGTGGACTCTTATATTCAGGCCAAACTGGATAACCGCGAAAAAATCATGGGTTTCGGACATCGTGTCTATAAAAACGGTGATCCACGTGCCAAGCATTTGCACAAAATGTCTCGTGAGCTGGGAGAAATGAATGGCGACACTACGTTGTTTGATATGTCAGTTCGAATTGAAAGTATTGTAACAGGGCAAAAAGGCTTGAAACCGAATGTGGATTTTTATTCTGCTTCCGTGTATACCCAGCTGGGTATTAAGAGAGATCTGTTTACTCCTATCTTTGCTATGAGCCGTGTATCGGGGTGGACTGCACACATTTTGGAGCAATATGAAAATAACCGTTTGATTCGTCCGCGCGCCGAATACACAGGTCCAATAGATCAAAAATATGTGTCACCAGAGCTGCGCTAACCTTTGGAGGAAGATTGAGGTTGTATACCCTGAATTTAAAAAATAAGGTACAATAGAAGGGTCGGCGAGAGATGTACGTTTTTGTCTGTGATAAAGATCATGTCTTTCGCCCTGTACCCATTCATATCTGAGGAGGAAAAGGAACTTATGGCGAAATTTGAAAAGTTTGAGCTCCCAACTGAAGGCGAAAAAATTACGATTGATAACGGTCAACTGCAGGTTCCGAACCATCCGGTCATTCCGTTTATCGAAGGTGACGGCACAGGTCGCGATATCTGGAAAGCTTCCAAGCGCGTACTGGACGCGGCTGTAGAAAAAGCATATAACGGCACGAAAAAAATTGCCTGGTATGAAGTATTCGCTGGTGAGAAAGCTTTCAATACATACGGCGAGTGGCTCCCTAACGATACATTAGAAGCCATCCGTGAGTATATTGTAGCCATTAAAGGTCCACTTACGACACCTATTGGCGGTGGTATCCGTTCATTGAATGTGGCATTGCGCCAGGAACTGGATTTATACGTGTGCCTGCGTCCTGTTCGTTACTTTAACGGTGTCCCATCTCCAGTAAAACGCCCTGAGCTGGTAGACATGGTCATTTTCCGTGAGAACACAGAAGATATCTATGCAGGGATCGAATATGCCGAAGGGTCCGAAGACGTGAAAAAGGTGATTCAGTTCCTTCAGCAAGAGCTAGGCGTGAATAAAATCCGTTTCCCTGAAACTTCAGGAATTGGGATTAAGCCAGTCTCTTCCGAGGGTTCAAAGCGTCTGGTACGGGCAGCTATTCAGTATGCTGTTGACCACGGACGCAAGAGTGTAACGCTTGTACACAAAGGTAACATTATGAAATTTACCGAGGGAGCCTTCAAAAACTGGGGTTATGAAGTAGCCGAGCAGGAGTTTGCGGATAAAGTATTTACTTGGGCCCAGTACGATGTCATTAAGGAAAAAGAAGGTGAGGATGCGGCAAATGCAGCTCAAAAAGCAGCTGAAGATGCAGGCAAAATCATCATCAAGGATGCGATTGCTGATATTGCACTTCAGCAGGTGCTGACTCGTCCTTCTGAATTTGATGTCATTGCAACGCTGAACCTGAACGGGGATTATCTGTCCGATGCTCTTGCTGCTCAAGTTGGTGGAATTGGGATCGCGCCAGGTGCGAACATTAACTATGTAACCGGGCATGCTATCTTTGAAGCTACACATGGTACAGCTCCAAAATATGCCGACAAAGACGTGGTGAACCCTGGTTCCGTAATTCTGTCCGGCGTCATGCTGCTTGAACACTTGGGTTGGAAAGAAGCAGCTGACCTGATTTACAAAGGACTAGAGACGTCCATTAATAAAAAGATCGTAACTTATGACTTTGCCCGTCTGATGGATGGCGCTACACAGGTGAAATGCTCCGAGTTTGCGGACACTATTATTAGTAACCTGTAAGGAAGGGGAATACTACTTGACCATTCAACGCAAAAAAATATCCATTGTTGGCGC
>NZ_JCAJRU010000147.1:0-13246 GCF_059447605.1 Paenibacillus sp. N119s
AGATGCCTACCTTTAAATGTGTTATTTCAATCAAGGGCATCTCACTGCAACAGCGATCGCAAGATCAAATCATTCGCGCAGCGCCTGCCCACCAGCCGTAATTCACAACGCTTTTACTCCCCCTAACCATATATTAAAAGGAGAATGACATCATGATTGATCCAAGTGTAAAACATGATTTACGAGAAATAGGCAAGAAACTAACAAACCTTAGGGGGTCTCTTTGACTTAGATCTCAAACAGGAAATGATCGCGAACTTTGAAGAAAAGATGGCAGCGCCTGATTTTTGGGATGATAACGAAAAGGCCCAAGGCGTAATTGCGGAAATGAATGCTGTGAAGTCTTCTGTGGACAGCTATGAACAGCTGCGTCAGGAATATGAAGACGCAAGTATGATGGTAGAGCTGGCTGAAGAGGAAGGCGATGAAGCACTGGTTGGTGAAGTTGAAAACAGCATCAAATCCCTGCTGAGCAAGCTGGAGGAATTTGAGTTGCAACTGCTTTTAAATCAGCCTTATGACAAGCTTAATGCTATTCTGGAGCTGCACCCGGGAGCGGGCGGTACCGAGTCCCAGGACTGGGGACAAATGCTGCTGCGTATGTATACACGTTGGGGAGAAAAACGAGGCTTCAAGGTAGAGACCCTGGATTACCTGGCAGGTGATGAAGCGGGGATTAAGAGTGTAACCCTGTTGATCAAAGGCTACAATGCCTATGGTTATCTCAAGGCGGAGAAAGGCGTGCATCGGCTTGTTCGCATCTCACCATTTGATTCCTCCGGTCGTCGGCATACATCGTTCGTATCTTGTGATGTAGTACCGGAAATTGCGGACGATGTGGATATTGAGATTCGCACGGAAGATCTTAAAATTGATACGTACCGGGCCAGCGGCGCAGGGGGTCAGCATATTAATACGACTGACTCAGCTGTTCGGATTACGCATTTACCTACTGGTATTGTTGTGACTTGCCAAAATGAACGTTCCCAGATCAAAAACCGTGAACGTGCGATGACGATGCTCCGTTCCAAGCTCTACGAGCGCAAGATCGAAGAACAACAGCAGCAATTGGACGAAATTCGTGGTGAACAGTCCGATATTGCATGGGGCAGCCAAATTCGTTCCTACGTGTTCCATCCATACAGTATGGTTAAGGATCACCGTACTAACGTGGAAACTGGCAATGTAGGGGCTGTTATGGATGGCGATCTCGATCCGTTTATTGATGGTTACCTGCGCAGCCAAATTAAGCTGGACGCAGAATAATTGCCTGTACGTTTTCCTACAGAACCGCAGTCTATGTGTCTGCGGTCTGTAGGAATTTTTGTGTAACGGTATTTTTTATTAAAGGAGAACCTGAATGATGTCTCAATTGAACCCTCCCGCTGCCCGCCGAAGAAGGCGTAAGCCTCTGATTGCCGCCAGTGGGCCCGCGCGTAACGTGACCGATGTTTTGCTCATTATACTCGGCTCCTTCATTACAGCGTTGACCTTTAACATGTTCTTGCTGCCTAACCGGATTGCATCCGGAGGTGTATCTGGCTTGTCTATCTTGGGTGAGGAGCTGCTGGGTCTGGAACCAGCCTATACGCAGTGGGGCATGAATATTCCGTTATTTATAGCAGGTGTACTGCTGTTAGGAAAAAAGTATGGTTTACGTTCCCTGCTGGGAAGCATTATGCTGCCGCTATTCGTGTATGTAACCAAGGATTGGGCAATTCCCACCACCAATCCATTGCTGGCTTCGCTGTATGGCGGAATCGGAGTAGGATTGGGGTTAGGGACTGTATTTCGGGGCAGAGGCTCAACCGGTGGACTGGCCATTTTAGCGCAAATTATTCATAAATATACAGGCTTTAGCCTTTCTCTCTGTGTCATGCTGATGGACGGAACGGTTATTACACTAGCGGGGTTCACCCTATCGCCAGAGCGGGCCCTGTATGCATTAATTGGCCTGTTTGTAACTGGCAAGGTCATTGATGCTGTAGAAATGGGATTAGGCTACTCGAAAGTGGCTTACATCATATCCAATCAAAAGGAGAAAATCACGCAAACCATTTTGCAGGATTTGGATCGTGGATTGACGGAGCTTGCAGGACGTGGGGGTTACACGAACGAAGAACGGCCTGTCCTTATGGTTGTCGTCGGGCAAAACGAGGTAACCCGCCTCAAAACGCTCGTTCGCCTGGTAGACCCGGAGGCTTTTGTGATTATTAGTAATACACGTGAAGTATTGGGGGAAGGGTTCAAAAGGGAAGGCTAACGTATATGGCCTGCTGGACTCTTACTCATAAATGAATAAATGCAAGAGAGCCCACTGATGTAGTGGGCTTTTCTCTTTTTCAGAACAGCTTTATCAAGTCCTTTTTAATAAAAGTTCAAGCCAATCCGCCGGTTGTCCTTGATTAAAATAGGAGGTCGGTACTCCTTTTGCCCCGGTTTTGACCATAAATAAACCGCCTGCTAATGGTTGATCACTATTATCGTTATCTTGAGCAGTTGTGATATATAACTCATCTAGATGTTCACCGCCAAAAGCGCACGAAGTCACACAATTGACTGGGAGTGACACCTCAGCAATCACTTCTCCATGAGCGGGATGGATACGAGAGACGCGCTTACCACCCCATCGTGCGATCCACAGCATGCCCTCTGCATCAATGGTCATACCATCTGGATACCCTTCACTTTCATCCAATCTAGCTACTACTTGCTTATTCATAAGAGTACCTTGTGTCACATCGTAATCGAAGGAGACCACTTCCAAGGTCGGAGTATCAATATAATACAGGGTACGGTTATCTGAGCTCCAAGCTAACCCATTAGATGTGGAAGCTTTGTCAACCAGCAAGGAGACATTGCCTTGGGTACTCAAACTATACAACGCTCCTTGTGCGCGTTCGCCATTTAAACTCATAGTTCCTGCCAAAAAACGTCCTGCAGGATCGCATTTACCATCATTAAAACGATTGCCTGTTCTACCTTCCTCAGGATCGTGGATCAATACTTTAGTCCCTGTCTCTATATCCAAACAGTATAAACCGCTGATCATGGCTACGATTACTTTATTTTTAAGATAAGGTACAACTGCACTAATATGTTCGCCCATATCTATTGTACGATCTGTGCCTGTAGATGGATCGTAGATGTGCAATTGAAATCCTTCAATGTCGACCCACAATAAACGTTGCGACTGATGATCCCAGCTGGGACCCTCACCTAACTTTGCTTTAGCATCTATCACCAAATTCGCTGTATAGGTTTCGATGTGTAACACCCCTAACTATAGGTTAATTGTCGTAGCACGGTACCTGCTGTACCCACTGACTATTTATACCCTATTCAATATTCTACGAATACATTAGTGCAGCAAGTAGATAATCCAGATGATTACCAGTATACAAGATAGTATAAAAGAAACATTTCCTCTCTTTATGCAAAACGGCCGACTGGACGAGAACGCACATTTTTAATTTTGAGGCATAACATAACATGAAGTGTTGTATTTATATGAATAGAGATGTATAATAATACATAATTCATAGGGACGGAATGGAGGAAGGTCTGTGAGCAGCAAGCTAAAAGTAGCAATTGTCGGTTCCACTGGATACGGCGGAGTGGAGCTGATTCGATTTTTGGTACATCATCCGCAGGTGGAGATTGTATCTGTTATTTCTTCGTCCAGCGCGGGGGTTCCGATTAGTGACGGTTTTCCACATTTGACGGACATTGTGGTACAGGATTTGGACGGTGTCGATGTCCATGAAATTGCTGCCAAGGCTGATTTGGTTTTCACAGCTACGCCCTCAGGTGTTAGTACCCATTTAGTGCCACAGCTTCTGGATGCCGGATTGAAGGTAATTGACCTTTCCGGGGACTTTAGGCTTCGAAGCGGGGAAGCGTATGAAGCATGGTACAAAAAGCCAGCGGCTTCACCTGAGTATCTCAAGCAAGCGGTATACGGACTCAGCGAGGTGTATGCAGAAAAGCTTACTGGAGTTTCTTTCATTTCGAATCCAGGCTGCTATCCAACGGCAACACTATTGGGTATTATTCCTGCCTTGAAGGCAGGGTGGATCGACCATCGGTCACTGATTGTGGATGCCAAATCGGGGGTATCCGGCTCCGGTCGGGGAACAAGTCTTGTTTCACATTATGCCGAAATGAACGAAAACTTTAAGGCTTATAAGGTGAATAAGCACCAACATATCCCTGAGATCGAACAGGTATTGGGTGATGTTGCGGGCGAGGACGTTACAATTACGTTTACGACACAGCTTGTGCCTATGACGCGGGGAATTATGAGTACAATTTACGTCACGCTAAAAGGTGACCACACGGATCAGGATCTTATCGGGTTATACCGGGATTATTATAAAGGCCGTCCTTTTGTCCGTGTACGTGGCGAAGGTATATGGCCAGCAACAAAGGAAGTATTTGGTTCAAACTACTGTGATATCGGTTTTGCAGCAGATGCTCGTACCGGACGGCTTACGATTATTTCTGTCATTGATAATGTTGTGAAGGGTGCTGCTGGGCAGGCGATTCAGAATTTAAATTTGATGATGGGATGGGAGGAGAACCTCGGGCTGGGCTTCATACCGGTATATCCGTAAGTAGCACGTAAACGCAACCGGGATAGGGAACGACAGTGGGCAGGTGTGAGCACGCAAGCATCTAGCTGGCATGTCTGCCATAAGTTGCGAACGAGGGCACATAATTATGGGTGAAGTAGGGTTTACAGTAGTACAAGAGGGCACCATTGTAACTCCGCGTGGCTTTACAGCCGGGGGCTTGCACTGTGGGTTAAAAAATACAGATCGCAACGATATCGGCGCGATCCGCTGTGAGGTAGAGGCGACAGCAGCTGCGGTGTATACCACTAATGTATTTCAGGCTGCACCATTGAAGGTGACCCGTGAGAGCCTGACAAACGGCCGATTGCAGGCGGTAGTAGTGAACAGCGGGAATGCCAATGCCTGTACGGGACAGCAAGGGGAGCAGGACGCTTACGCAATGCGCTCGGCCGCTGCTCGTGAACTGGGTGTGGCAGAGAGCGATGTAGCCGTTGCCTCGACGGGTGTAATTGGCGAGCATCTGAAAATGGACCGTGTGCTTGGCGGGATATCGTCACTACCTGAGCGGATGAGCGAGGCAAACGATGGGGCGGAGCAATTTAGCCAAGCCATTCTGACAACGGATCTGGTTAAAAAAGAAGCGTGCGTGTCAGTTGAAGTGGACGGTGTGACTGTGCACATCGCCGGGGCAGCAAAAGGTTCGGGGATGATTCATCCGAATATGGCAACCATGCTCGCTTTTATAACTTGTGATGCAGTCATCGGACAGACGGCTCTTCATCAACTATTAAAGCAGGCCACGGACACCAGCTTTAATATGATCACGGTCGATGGGGATACCAGCACGAACGATATGCTGATCGCTATGGCGAGCGGGCTGGCGGGCAACAGCGAGTTGCAAGCAGACCATCCCGATTGGGGAGCTTTTACCGAGGCGTTCACCTATATTTGCCGGGAACTGGCAAAGGCGATTGCTCGTGATGGAGAAGGTGCTACGAAGCTGGTAGAAGTGTCTGTAAGTGGAGCGGTGAGCGATGCATCAGCCCAGGCGATAGCCAAGACCGTAATCGGGTCCAGCCTAGTGAAGTCGGCCGTTTTTGGCGCAGACGCCAACTGGGGACGGATTATTGCAGCTGTTGGACGTGCCGGAGAACCGGTCAATCCAGATACGGTAGACATCTGCTTGGGTGATATTAGGGTGCTGAGCCAATCCAGTCCGGTCACCTTTGATGAAGCCGAGGCGCTTTCCTATTTACGTGGTGATACGGTGCGAATTATCGTTGATTTGCATCACGGGGGCGGAACGGCTACCGCATGGGGCTGTGACCTAACCTATGATTATGTGCGGATTAACGCGGCATACCGGACATAGATAGCCAATTAAACACGGATGGACTAATTAGTAGTTAATAGAAGAAGCAAGCAGATATAGCTTTGCATCATTTTGAAAATCGCACAGATTGTACAGAGGAGAAAAGGAGAGATGATATGCAATCGGCAGTGGGACATGCGGATCAAGTGAAACATACAGGAGTGGCACGTCGTAATTTTGTCATGAAATGCGGAGGAAGTACACTGGCTGCGTTGCCTGATTCCTTTTTTGACGACTTGGCCCGTTTGCAGTCGGAAGGTCTCCAACCGGTCATTGTACATGGCGGCGGGCCTGCGATCTCTGACAATTTGGCGAAGCTGGGAATCGAAACAGAGTTCATTCATGGATTGCGTAAAACGACTGAACCCGTGCTGGATGTCGTGGAGATGGTGCTGGCAGGCAGCATTAACAAGCAGATTGTACGCAGAATAGGGATGCACGGAGGGCGAGCGCTGGGCTTGTCGGGCAGTGATGGCTATTTAATCGAGGCAAAGCCTGTGCCGAATGCCGCAGAGGTCGGCTGGGTCGGAGAGGTAACAGCTGTTCAAGCTTCGATTATTACGGGTGTGCTGGATATGGGCTATATGCCGGTTATTGCGCCTATCGGCATCGATCGATCCGGTCAGCGTTACAACATTAATGCCGATACAGCCGCGGGAGCGGTGGCTTCTCATCTAGGGGTCAGTCGGATGATTGTTGTGACGGATGTGCCCGGTATATTGAAAAAGAATGGTGTAGAAAAGAAAGTACTGGAATCGATCACCGTACAGGAAATTGAGGATATGATCAGCACGGGTGAAATCTACGGCGGTATGATCCCGAAAGTGAGAGCGGCTATTGCTTGCATTCACGGAAAAGTGAAGGAAGTCGTTATTGTGGATGGGAGCGAACCGCAAGTACTCAGCCGAGTGCTGAGCGGAGAATCGATTGGAACACGCATCGTGCGTATGCAGTAATTGCAATCAATATATTGCTCGACTATATAACCAAAATAACCAAACGATAAAGGGGCGTGAACAACATGAGTAAGGAAGCGAATACGCTGGTGAGTGAGGAAATGCCGAGTACGAATGGAAGCAGTGCACAAGCGGAAAAGGAGCCGGCACAAGCACAGACAAATAGCTCTCTTTTCCCAAACTACGCAAGATACCCGCTTACCCTGGTGAAAGGGCAAGGAAGCTGGCTGTGGGATGATCAGGGCAAACGTTATCTGGATTTCATGTCAGGTATTGCCGTTACCAATCTCGGCCATGCGCCTCAAGCTGTAGCTGAGCGGTTGAAACAACAGATTGATGAACTGTGGCATGTATCTAATCTGTTTCATATCCCTGGGCAGGAACGGGCTGCGGCGTTACTGACAGCGAATAGCAGCGCAGACGCCGTGTTTTTCTGCAATAGCGGAGCTGAAGCGAACGAAGCTGCAATTAAGCTGGCACGTCGTTACCACCAGAAGGTGAAGCAGACCGGTCGCTATGAAATCATTACGTTCACGCAATCCTTCCACGGACGGACGCTGGCAACCTTGACTGCTACGGGTCAAGACAAAGTGAAGGAAGGCTTTCTACCACTTCCTGCCGGGTTCAAAAGCGTTCCACTTCATGATCAGGCTGCGCTCGAAGCAGCGATCAATGAGAATACAGCAGCAATTATGCTGGAAATGGTACAGGCTGAAGGTGGCATGTATCCGGTAGACCCTGCTTTCATAGACGTGATTACCAAGCTGTGCCACGAGCATGGATTGCTACTGATCATTGACGAGGTGCAAACAGGTATGGGACGGACAGGAAAGCTGTTTGCCTTTGAGCATTATGGAATAGAACCAGATATTTTTACATTGGCGAAAGGATTGGGCAGTGGCTTTTCGGTCGGTGCAATGCTCGGCAAAGCATATTTGCGTGAAGCGTTCACGGCGGGCAGTCATGGTTCTACTTTTGGCGGTACGCCGCTTGCTATGGCAGCGGTTCAAGCAACCATTGAAACGATTATTGATGACAAGCTGCCAGAACGCGCTGCCGAAATGGGAGATTATCTCTTCCATAGTCTGCAAAAGCAGCTTGGAGATAATCCTTTTGTGAAGGATATCCGCGGAAAAGGTTTGATGGTCGGGATTGAGTGTGCAGAGCCAGTAGCAGAGCTTGTGCTGGCAGGACAGAAGAAGGGCATTCTGTTCATTACAGCAGGACCGAACGTCATTCGCTTGCTACCTAATCTGTATGTAACCAAGGAAGAAATAGATCAGGCCGTAACATGGATTGCTGAATTGATTCGGGAGCATGTAGCTTAGAGTACAGGTCGAAGTGTCCAAGACTAGAGTATAAAAGGAGATGACAACATGAGCCAGAGCGGCGCACTGCAGCAGATGAATTTAAAAGGACGGGACTTCCTGGAGCTGGATGACTATTCGTCAGAGGAAATCCAATATTTAATTGAGCTCGCCATTGAAATTAAGCGTAAGCACAAAAACGGGGAAGTTTATCAGCCGCTGAAGGGGAAAACGCTTGGACTGATTTTCGAAAAATCCTCCACACGTACACGGGTGTCCTTTGAAGTCGGTATGTATCAGTTGGGCGGGCATGCCCTTTTCCTCAGCAAGAATGACATTCAGCTCGGCCGCGGTGAACCTATTAGCGACATGGCCCAGGTCATGTCACGTTATCTGGACGGCATTATGATTCGTACCTTTGGACACGATAATGTTGTAGAGTTGGCACGTTATGCATCCGTCCCTGTAATCAATGGTTTGAGCGATTTGGCGCATCCGTGTCAGGTGCTGGCTGATTATCAAACCTTGTATGAGCAAAAGGGCAAGCTAAAAGGGCTCAAACTGGCTTATATCGGAGACGGCAACAATATGGCGCATTCCCTCTTGATTGGTGGAGCCAAACTCGGAGTACATGTCTCCATTGCAAGTCCAGCTGGATACGAGCCTGACCCGAGTGTGGTTGCGGCATCCCGTGAGATTGCCAAACAGACAGGTAGTGAAATTGTAATCACTCAAAGTCCGCAGGAAGCAGTAAAAGATGCCGATGCGATCTACACGGATGTGTGGGCAAGCATGGGCTTTGAGGAAGAGCAGAAGGAACGTGAGCTTGCTTTTGCTGATTTTCAAGTGAATGAGGAGCTGGTTAAGCTCGCGAAGCCGGATTATTTATTCCTGCACTGTCTACCTGCGCATCGTGGGGAAGAAGTGAGTGCAGGCGTAATCGATGGTCCCCATTCGGTCATTTTTGATGAAGCGGAGAACCGTCTGCATGCTCAAAAAGCGTTGCTAGTTGCTTTAATGGGATAAGGTTGATCGTTAAGAAGAGGTATAAGCATCGGGGAGGACTTTAATAATGGCAAAAGAAAAAATCGTACTCGCATATTCCGGCGGTCTGGATACGTCGGTCATTCTGAAATGGCTTAAGGAAACCTATGATGCTGAAATCATCGCATTCACCGCAGATATCGGTCAAAAGGAAGAACTGGACGGCCTGGAGGAAAAAGCACTCGCTACCGGGGCTTCCAAAGTGTACATCGATGACCTGCGCGATGAATTCGCCAAGGATTTTATCTACCCGATGTTTCAAGCGGGTGCTTTATATGAAGGGCAATATTTGCTCGGAACGAGTATTGCACGTCCATTGATCGCTAAGCGGATGGTCGATATTGCGATTGCCGAGGGAGCAACAGCCATTGCTCACGGCGCAACAGGCAAAGGTAACGATCAGGTGCGCTTCGAGCTGAACGCGGCGGCGCTAACGCCGGATATCCAAGTCATTGCACCTTGGCGGCTGGAGGAGTTCCGCAATCAGTTCCCGGGCCGGGCAGAAATGATTGCTTATGCGGAAAAACACGGTATTCCGGTAACCGCTTCTGCAGCCAAGCCGTACTCCATGGACCGCAATCTGCTGCATATCAGCTATGAAAGCGGCGTGTTGGAGGACCCTTGGTTTGATCCGAGCGCTCCTGAAAATAAAGAAATGTTCTTGCTCAGCAATGCGCCGGAGGATGCGCCTGATGAAGCAGAATATTTGGAACTGGAATTTAAAGCAGGCAACTGCGTTGCTTTAAATGGTGAACAGCTAACTCCGCTGCATGTGATGGAAAAACTGAATGAACTGGGCGGCAAGCACGGTATCGGACGTGTAGATATGGTGGAGAACCGTTTTGTGGGGATGAAAAGTCGCGGAGTCTATGAGACGCCAGGCGGTACAATCTTGTTCACAGCTCACCGCAAAATGGAATCGATCACGATGGATCGCGAGGTTATGAATCTGCGAGATAGCCTGATTACCCGTTATGCTACCTTGGTATACAATGGATTCTGGTTCGCGCCAGAACGTGTCGCTTTACAGGCTCTGGTTCATGAGAGCCAGAAAAATGTCACGGGTACCGTGCGCGTGAAGCTGTACAAAGGCAACATTATCGGCGCAGGTGTTAAAAGTCCGGTTAGCTTGTACAATCCAGACATTGCAACCATGGAAGCTGATCCGACACAAGCCTACGATCAAGGTGATGCGACAGGCTTTATCCGCTTGAATGCTTTGCGTTTGAAGGTCAATGCGGGTGTAACACAAAATCATAAATAAGAATGTAATCTAAACAAATGTACGGAATGCGGGCCGTTCTTGTCCAAACGACGAGGGCGGCTTGTTATTGCAGAGAGGGGATCATGCAATGAGTAAGCTATGGGGCGGACGGTTTACAAAGCAAACAAACAAGCTGGTAGAGGAATATACGGCTTCTATCGGGTTTGATCAAGCGTTGGCGGAAGAAGATATTCAAGGCAGTTTGGCCCATGTGGCCATGCTGGGCAAATGCGGCATTATTCCGCAGGAGGATGCGAACACGATCAAGGGAGGACTGCATACCGTTCTGGAGCGTATCCGCCGTGGGGAAATTGAATTTTCCGTTTCGGATGAGGATATTCACATGAATATCGAAAAAAATCTGATCGAAGCCATTGGTCCTGTCGGCGGTAAGCTGCATACTGGACGCAGTCGTAACGATCAGGTAGCAACGGATATGCACTTGTACTTGCGCGCACGTGTGGTATCGCTGGTAGGTATGCTGCACGATGTACAAGTTGCTTTAATTGGGCAGGCCAAAGACAATCTGGATACGATTGTACCTGGGTACACACACTTGCAGCGTGCTCAGCCTATTTTGTTCGCACATCATTTGCTGGCGTATGTGTCTATGCTGGAGCGTGACATTGACCGTCTTAAAGACAGCTACAAGCGCATCAATGTGTTGCCGCTAGGGGCTGGCGCTTTGGCAGGAACCACTTTCCCGATCGACCGTCATTTTGTAGCAGAGCAATTGGGTTTTGACGGAGTCTATGAAAATAGTCTGGACGCTGTCAGTGACCGGGACTTCATCGTGGAATTTCTGGCCGGGGCCTCGCTAATTATGACGCATTTGTCCCGTCTGAGTGAAGAACTGGTGCTATGGAGCAGCACAGAGTTTGGTTTTGTCGAACTGGATGATGCTTTCTGCACAGGCAGCAGTATTATGCCACAGAAGAAAAACCCGGATGTACCGGAGCTTGTACGTGGCAAAACCGGGCGTGTCTACGGAAATCTCGTCGGTCTGCTGACTGTACTGAAGTCCTTGCCACTGGCATACAACAAGGACATGCAGGAGGATAAAGAAGGAATGTTCGATACGGTGGCTACGCTGGAGGGAGCCTTGCAATTGTTCGCTCCGATGATCGCCACGATGAAGGTTAACAAGGATCGCATGCGTCAAGCGGTTAACCAGGATTTTTCCAACGCAACGGATATTGCGGACTTCCTGGTCGGCAAGGGGCTTCCATTCCGCCAGGCCCATGAGGTCATTGGCAAAACGGTGCTGTACTGCATCCAGCAGGGCAAATATCTGCTTGATCTAAAACTGGATGAATTCCAGCAGTTTTCGGATCTGTTCGACGAGCGCATTTACGAGGTGCTTCAACCAGAAGCGGTAGTCAATGCTCGGAATGTGTATGGCGGAACCGCCACAGACCAGGTGAAGGCAGCCATTGGGCGTAGTGAACAGCTTCTGGCAAACACATCAATATGGTTCGAAGGTCATAAGTCCAGAAATTAATCCAAAAAAAGAATTATTCTCTTGCTCAGCAATGGGATGCTGTGTAAAATCAGATTTTAAGAATATTTGCCAGCTATGTTTTCAAAGGCACCGTTCGCGGTGTCTTTTGTGTTTTCTGAGGTATTCGAATGATTTATGATCGGGATAATCATGAACTACATAGATTATTGGAAGTCTATCGAGTGCGAAGGTTGATACATATAGTTCTATATACCTATTCATACATTAGTGTGAAAGTTTCTAGAATTTACATTTATGTATACTACGCCTACCATGATTATGGTAGAATAGCACTAAGTTTTTCATTGAATTACCAATTTAGTAGAACAAGAAGCATATATGATAAATCATTGTCAAGTTTATATTGGTTTTTTCACCCAAGCGAATTTCATAAATGTGTAAATGAAGGGCTTCAATGAGAAAGCAGGTATGTCCTGGTTTCGGAAAAATGCTGTAAAAAAATGCGGGTAAAAATATTGAAGTAGCGACAGGGCAAAAGGCAGAGTCGGGACGATCCAGGGAGGTATTATGAGAACTAAACGAACGACGCGCCAGCTTAAGAGTGCTTGGATCGGTTATCGTGCTACTGACGCGGATCAACTCGTATCCTCATTGTATGAGGAGCGAATCCAAGCGGAGAAGTTGCTGCGTGAGGAGCGTGAGCTTTTCCACGCAGCGCTTGAACGGAAAAAGCAGCGGGATGCTGAGTTAAAGCAGCATCTTGCAGACGCGCTTGCGGAAGAGCGGCGCTGGATTGAAAGGGCGGGAATTCATGGGTGACAAGCTTAGGTGGCAGGTTGGAGGAGTTTCAATTCGCCAAACCAAGAGAAGAATAAAAGAAGAGCGTCAGCGAATCGAACAACTGCAACAACAGCTAGAGGCACAGCGTGCTGAGCAGGCCCCGATACTGTACAAGCTTGATTTCCACATCGAAGAGCTGGAACGGCGACTTCGGGATACAGAACTGCGTATTCAGGCTATTCAGAATGCGAATGATACGGCAGCAGCTGTGGAACAATTGCTGGATGAAGGGATACAGGATGGACAGGAGCAAGAGGCGCAAGTCCAGTATGCATCTGGGCAGGAACAGGTAGCAGCAGGGGCTGCTATGGGTGTAGCCTCCAGTATCACAGGTACAGAAGGCGGAGAGTCTGCAGCAGAAACGTCAACCGGACGAAACGGCAAGGCCCGCCTGGGAGATCAATTAGTGGAGAGCGGGTTGATC